>JALYSL010000324.1 GCA_030854825.1 Pseudomonadota bacterium | reverse complement strand
GTGCCGGGCATGAAGCCCGGGACGTCGACAAAGGTGACGACGGGGATGTTGAACGCGTCGCAGAAACGCACGAAACGCGCCGCCTTGATCGAGCTCTTGATGTCGAGGCACCCGGCCAGCACCAGCGGCTGGTTGGCGACGATGCCGACCACCTGCGAATCCATCCGCCCGAAGCCGATGACGATGTTCTTCGCGTGCTCGGGCTGCAGCTCGAAGAAGTCGCCGTCGTCGACCGTCTTGAGGATGAGCTCCTTGATGTCGTAGGGCTTGTTCGGGTTGTCGGGCACCAGGGTGTCGAGCGAGAGATCGATGCGGTCGGCAGGATCGTCGGACGGGCGCGACGGCGCCTTCTCGCGGTTGTTGAGCGGCAGGTAGTTGAAGAAGCGCCGCAGCATGGCGAGCGCATCGACGTCGTTCTCGAACGCCAGGTCGGCGACGCCGCTCTTGGTCGTGTGCGTGAGGGCGCCGCCGAGGTCTTCGGCCGTCACCTCCTCGTGCGTCACCGTCTTCACCACCTCGGGGCCGGTGACGAACATGTACGAGCTGTCCTTCACCATGAAGATGAAGTCGGTCATCGCCGGCGAGTAGACGGCGCCCCCGGCGCACGGGCCCATGATCATGCTGATCTGCGGCACGACGCCGGAAGCAGTCACGTTCCTCTGGAACACCTCGGCTTAGCCGGCGAGCGAGGCCACGCCCTCCTGGATGCGGGCGCCGCCGGAGTCGTTGAGGCCGATCACCGGCGCGCCGACCTTCATCGCCTGGTCCATCACCTTGCAGATCTTCTCGGCGTGAGCTTCCGAGAGCGCACCGCCGAAGACGGTGAAATCCTGGCTGAAGACGAAGACGAGCCGCCCATTGATCATCCCGTAGCCGGTGACGACGCCATCTCCCGGTGGCCGGTTGTCCTGCATGCCGAAGTCGTGGCTGCGGTGTTCGACGAACATGTCCCATTCCTCGAACGTGCCTTCGTCGAGGAGCAGTTCGATGCGCTCGCGCGCCGTGAGCTTGCCCTTCTTGTGCTGGGCGGCGATGCGCTTTTCGCCGCCACCGAGGCGGGCCCGGGCGCGCTTGGCTTCGAGCTGCTGGATGATGTCGTGCATGAGGTATTTTCAGGCCCGAAGGGACTGCAGGGGAAACAGGCTCGCCAGCGCCTGCACACCGACGACTTCACGGCCCCAGGTGCGGCGCGAGCGTGGCAGATGGCGCAGCACGGCCAGGCGCGTGCCGGCCGCCTCGACGAGATCGCGGACGCTGGCCCGCTCGCGCTCGAGCTGCGAGGCAACGGCCGCCGTGATCGCAGCCGCATCGCGCTGCAGCAGCCACGCCGTGGAGTTCAGGTAGGCGAGCCAGTCGCGTGCCTGCGCTTCGTCGATGGCCATGGCTTCGAGCGGATCGTCTTCGAAGTCGATCATCGCCAGGCCAGCGCGGGTGGCGATGAAGTTGCGAGCGAACGCGTGGCTCAGGTAGCCGCCGCGCCCGTGCAACTCGACCCGCGCCGCGAGGCCGCGCTGCCAGGCGTCGAAACCGGCGTCGCCGCCGCGCTCGATGAGCTCGACGAGGCGGGTGCCTTCGAGATGCTCGATGACGATGAAGCCCGGATCGACATGCCGCACCGCCGGCACGCGAGCGCCGGCCGCGGCCAAGCGACGCAGTCGCTCGATTTCGACGGCCTGTCCTTTGCCGCCGCCGTGCGCCGGCACGACCTGCAGCAAGCGCAGGCGGAACAGGCGGGCGAGCAGGTTGACCGCATGCGCTCGCCAGGCGCTGCGTGCCGGCCGCTGCCGCTTGACGACGACGCGCCCTTCGCCCGTCTCGACCTCCTGAACGCGGTAACGCCAGCTGGCGACGTCGGCGCGAATGCCATCGAGATCTGCTTCAGTCATCGGTCGCGCCATTCGAATCGTCGGTGCGGAACGCCGCGAGCAGGCGGCGCGCCGCCACCGAGACCGGCACGCGACCGGCGTCGACATCGTCGAGCACGCCAGATAGCAGGCTGCGCACCTGCGGATGCGAGCGG
>JALYSL010000318.1 GCA_030854825.1 Pseudomonadota bacterium | reverse complement strand
TGTCTCGGCCGCGCGAAAGACCGCGGCACCGAGACTGTCCAACGCCGTGACGCGAACCATGCAGCAGCTCGGCATGGGCGGCGGTCGTTTCGAAGTCGCGCTCGAGACCACCGACTCGCCACAGTCGTTCGGCCTCGAATCGGCCGAGCTCCTCGTCGCCGGCCACGTCGGCACGACGCCACGGCCGCTCGGCAAGGTCGCATCCGGCGGCGAGCTTTCGCGCATCGCCTTGTCGGTCGCGGTCGTGACCAGCGAGCTCCAGACGGGCAGCGATGCGCCGGGCACGCTCATCTTCGACGAGGTCGACGCCGGCATCGGCGGCGCCGTGGCCGAGACGGTCGGCCGGCTCATGAAGCAGCTCGGGCGCGACCGCCAGGTGCTTGCCGTGACGCACCTGCCGCAAGTCGCCGCTTGTGCCGATCGGCACTTCGTCGTCTCCAAGCAGACTGAAAAGGGCACGACGCGAAGCGCGGTCGATGCGGTAGCGGGCGAATCGCGCGTGGCCGAGATCGCACGCATGCTCGGCGGCGAAAAGCTCTCGTCGACGAGCCTTGCGCATGCCCAGGAGATGCTGGCGTCCAGCGCCAAGCCGGGAACCGTCGGCGTCCGCAAGGAGGCCCCATGAGCGACCCCGAAGGGGTCGGCCACTCCCTCCCGGAGGGAGGGGTCGGGGAGGGAGCAGCACCGGAAACTCCCTTGCGGAGCAAGGGAGGGGTTGGGGCGGAAGCAGCCCTGAATCGCGAGGTCGTGCTCGTCACCGGCATTTCCGGATCGGGAAAGTCGGTCGCCCTGCACGCCCTCGAAGACGCAGGCTTCTTCTGCGTCGACAACTTGCCGCCGGAGTTGCTGCGCGACTTTCTGCGCCTCGAGCAGCAGCGGCGCGACCGTCGCATCGCCATCGCCGTCGACGTGCGCAGCGCGGGCTCGCTGCCGCACCTGCTGCCGCTGCTCGCGCAGCTGCGTGGTGAAGGTGTCTCGATCCAGGCGATTTTTCTCGACGCCAGCACCGACGCATTGGTTCGCCGCTTCTCGGAGACGCGGCGCGCCCATCCGCTCGCCGATCGCGGCGCGCTCGTCGAAGCCATCGATCTCGAGCGCGAGCTGCTGGCCGACCTGCGCGAAGTCTCGACCATCGTCGACACGAGCAATCTGCGGCCGACCCAGTTGCGGGCCTGGATGCGCGAGCTGGTGCGCGCGGCCGACAGCCGCCTGACGCTCGTCTTCGAAAGTTTCGCGTACCGGCACGGCGTGCCGCTCGATGCCGACTACGTCTTCGACGTTCGCGCCCTCCCCAACCCGCACTACGTTCGCGAGCTGCGGCCGCTCACCGGTCGCGACGCAGCCGTCGCCGCCTACCTGCAGGCGCAACCCGACGTGGTCGAGATGCTCGATCAGATCGACACCTTTCTGCGCCGCTGGCTGCCTGCCTTCGAGGCCGACCAGCGCGCCTACCTGACGGTGGCGATCGGCTGCACGGGGGGCCAGCATCGATCGGTCTGGTTCGTCGAGCGCCTGGCCACGGCGTTTCGGAGCAATGCGGCCACCTTCATCCGTCATCGCGAGCTCGAGGTTTCCTGATGGCAGCGCCGGTCCTTCCGGATCCGGAGCTGCCGCTCTTCCCCCTGCACACCGTGCTGTTCCCCGACGGCCTGCTCGAGCTGAAGATCTTCGAAGCCCGCTACCTCGACCTGATCTCGCGCTGCATGCGCGAGTCGCGGCCCTTCGGCGTCGTCTGTCTGAAGAGCGGACGGGAAGCCGGTGGCTCTGCCGAGACCGTTTCGCTGCACGGCGTCGGCACGCTGGCGGAGCTGATCGGCGTCGACGCGGCGCAGGCCGGCATTCTCATCGTCCGCTGCCGCGGCACGCAACGCTTTGCGCTCGGCGCCACGCGGCGTCAGGTCGATGGCTTGTGGCTGGGCGATGCAAGCGCGCTCGGCGACGACCCGGCGATCGAGCCCGCCGCGGCGCACGTCCGCATCGTCAAGAGCCTGGCCGACGCGATCGTCACGCTCGGCGCGCAGGGTGCGGCGCCGTTCCTCCAA
>JALYSL010000428.1 GCA_030854825.1 Pseudomonadota bacterium | reverse complement strand
GTCTTGGTGTTCATCTTGTTTGCTCCGGGTTCTCTTCTTGGAAAGGCGCTCAGTACGCGAGCCGGTCGAAGAACAGGCCGCGAATCGTCGCGACGATGATTTTCAGATCGAATGCGAGCGACCACTTCCGCAGGTATTCGAGATCGTATTCGACCCGGGTGCGCATCTTCTCGATGGTGTCGGTCTCGCCGCGCTGGCCGTTCACCTGGGCCCAGCCGGTGATGCCGGGCTTGACCTTGTGCCGCACCATGTAGGCCTTGATGATCTGCCGGTACTGCTCGTTGTGGGTGACGGCATGCGGGCGCGGGCCGACGATGCTCATGCTGCCCTGCAGGACGTTGAAGAACTGCGGCAGCTCGTCAAGCGAGGTGGCGCGCAGGAAGGCACCGAAGCGCGTGATGCGCGGGTCGTTGCGAGTGGCCTGGGGCACGTCGGCACCGTCGTCCTGGGTCGTCATGGAGCGGAATTTCCAGACGACGATCTCGTCGCCATCGAGCCCGTTGCGGCGCTGCCGGAAGATCACCGGCCCGGGCGAGCTCAGCTTCACGCCGATCGCGATGGCCAGTAGCAGCGGCGAGATCAGGACAACGATCAAGGTGGAGAGCACCAGATCGCTCATTCGCTTGATGAGCTGGTTCGTTCCCGTGAACGGTGTCTCGCAGATGCCGACGACGGGTACGCCGTTCACGTCCTGCAGCCGGCCCTGGATGATGCTGATGCCGAAGACATCGGGCACGAAGAAGAGCGAAGCCGTCGTGCCCTGAAGCTGTTCGAGAAGCCTGACGATGCGCGGCTGCGAACCGAGCGGCAGCGTGATGTAGACCTCGCGCACGCCGCGCGTCGACGCGTAGGCACCCACTTCGGCAAGGTTGCCCAGCACCTGCGACTTCGCGGCGTCGTCGACCCGGCCATCGGTACGGTCGTCGAAGTAGCCCAGGAAGTCGATGTCGTGCACGCCCGCCTGAAGCGCCCGTGCCACCTTGACGCCCAGGGCGCCGGCTCCGACCACCACCGCGGTACGCCGCGCTCGAACTATCTTCGCTCGTTGCAATACGACGATGTGGCCGATGCAGGTGGCAAGCCATTGCAGGAACGGCGTCAGGAGGGCCCATTCCAGCAGAACGTTGTCCTCGAAGAAATGAAAGCTGCGGGTGGCATAGGCGCACAGGGCAAGAATGCCGAGCAGGACCACCCACGACGAGGCGATGTCGACGGCGGCGCCGAGGAGGTTGTCGCGGAAGCGATTGCGCCCCGGGAACGTGAGCGCGACGACGAGCAGGCACAGCGTCAGCGCCGGCCGATCCATGCGCTCGTCCGACATGAGCGTCAGGACGATGAACGCCACCACGCTGATGCCCGGCTCGAGCAGCGCAGCGATCAGCGACGTGATCGATTGCGGCGCGTTGAAGAACGTTCGCTTGTGGGGGTCGTCGAACATCAGCAGGTCGCCGGTTCGCAGGCGCGGTGTCGGTGGCGGAACTGGGGCAGCCCCAGGTCAAAAGGACAGAAAGGACAAATGGGCGCCCGCCCGGTCTGGCCCTCAAGCCACGTGCTGCTGGGCTCTCCTTCCGCGACCGAACAACCCGAGACGCTGCGCTTCGAGCGCAGCTTCCGCGCGGGAACTGACATTCAACTTGCGATAGATCTGTTTCACGTAGTCCGAAATCGTGTGCCGCGACAGGTTGAGCTGGACGCCGATCTCGGGCAGGGTAAACCCCTTCGCCACTCGCAGCAACACCTCGTTTTCGCGATCGGTCAGGCCCACGCTGGGCATGTTCTTGGGCCGTTCCCGAGCCGACGAGCGCGATGCAAAGTGGGCCATCACTCGTCTTGCAATCGCCGGTGAAAGGGGCGGCTCGCCTTGGCTCATCCGCCGAAATTGGTCGACGATCACCGGCGCCGCCTGATCTTTCAGCAAGTAGCCGAAGGCGCCCGCCTGCAACGCGGGAAAGAGGTGATCGTCGTCGTCATGAATGGTGACGACGACTGCCTGTGCCTCGGGTTGCGCGGTGTGCAGGGCGGCAACGACATCGACGCCGGAACCGTCGGGCAGGCCGAGGTCGATCAGGCCGACGTCGAACTGAACGCGGTCGATGATGGCCAGGGCCTCGTGGACACGCGCTGCATCGTGGAACACGGCGTCCGGGAAGACCTTGGCCACCTGCACCTTGAGCCAGGCGGCGGCTTCAGGGATGTCTTCCAGCAAAAGGATGTTCTTCATCGTCAGCTCCGCGCGCGTCATGTTTCCTGGCCAGTGACTTCCGCACCGAAGTCGGGAGCGAGAAGAAACAGCAATCGAGGTGTCTGACGCATGCCACCTCGTTTCTGCAACTCTGCAATGTCGCCGCCGTCAGCGCCGATATCGCTCAGCACGTACGGTCCATTTGGCCTGATGGCCGCGACAGCGTCGTGACAGTGCAGCGCCGTCCGACTCGGGGCATCCTACCTCGTCATCAGGCGGCGCGCGCCGCACCGGGCTCGCTCAGATCGGGACCGTGAGCAAAATCACGACGCCAAAACCGGGGCGAGACTCGACCAGACACTGCCCGTTCATGCGCTTGGCCCGCCGCTTCATCGTCGACATGCCCTGACCTCGATTCACGTCGGAATCGATGCCGCGGCCGTCGTCGCGCACCGTCACCTTCAGCGTGCCGTCAGCGACGCTGCAGCGAATGTCGCAGTGCGTCGCCTGGCTGTGCTTGATGACGTTGCTCACGGCCTCGCGCAGCACGCGCGTCAGCTGCATGTGCTGGCGGGCCGAGAGCAGGGGCGGCTCGGCGAGGGTGACGTTGTCCCAGCGCGCTTCGATGTTCGATTGGCCCAGCCGAATCATGATCTCGGCCCGCCAGTCGGCGATCGCTTCGTCGAGGCGGACTGCCTTGCCGGCCAGGCCGCGCACCGAGAGGCGCATTTCTTCGAGCGCTTCGCGGGCAAGTTGGGGAATGCGGGCGCTGTCGCTGGTGTGCACGATCGTCAGCAGCTTGGCGCCGAGATCGTCATGCAGGTCGGAGGCGATCCGCTTGCGCTCCATCTCCGTGAACTGGCCGACGCGTTGCACCGTCAGCTGCTCGACCCGGGCCTCCAGGTCGGCGCTCAGGCGCTGCAACTGGCCGGCAACGCGGTTGCGGTCCTCCTCGGTCGTGCGAAGGGCTCTTGCGAACATCAGGAATAGGCGAATGCCGACGGCCGTCAGCAGGAAAGGCACGACGACTTGAGCGAGGGAAACAGGCGGCCGTTCGATCAGGCCGGCCTGCACGGCGAGCTCCACGACGAGCGCGAGCGTGCCGATGGCGACAGCCAGCGCCATTGGCCCGAAGTCGCGCGGCCGTTGCCGCCGTGTGATGGCGAGATAGATGGCCATGACGCCGACGAGCTCGAGAGCAAGCACCAGGTACCAGATGCGCGCGGCGTCGAACAGGCGACCCGGGCCGGCCACGACCAGCGTCACCGGCAGCGCGACCCATTGCAGGGCGACCACGTTCTCGATGACCCGGGAGCGGCGGCCGGCGAAGGTGAGAAAGAACTGCACGGCGAGCGCCAGCGGCACGGCCCAGAAAGAGCACAGCATGAACTCCGTGACGGCGTTCGGCCAGGGCATGTCACGCGAGGAAGACGCGAGCGACCAGATCGCCCAGGCCAGGCCGAGCCAGCCGAGATAGGAAAAGTAGACCTCGCGCTTGTTGAGCCAGCCGACCGCGATCAGGACGCAGCCGAGCCCGATCAGCACCAGGCTGCTGGCATCGAGCCAGCTCACGCCCCAGAAGAGGCGCGCGGCGTGATGGGCCCGAAGCGCCGACTGCAATCCCACCTCGATGCGCGAGAGGCCGCCTTCCTGCTGGCGCGACGCCACCCGTTCCAGGGCGTGGCCCTGCACGCGGATATCGACCACGTTGTCTTTCGCGCGCAGCAGGCCGGGCGGCAGGCTGACGAGTTGGGGGCGGCTGCAATTGCGGCTCACCGGCTCGGCCATGCGGCCGCCGATGAAGATGATCTGGCCATTGAGCACGACCTGCAGATTGCTGCAGGCCCGCTCGACGTACAGGCCGACCAGGTCGTCAGGCAGCGTCTCTCCGCTGACGCCGAAGCCAACGCGATACCAGACGCTGCCGCTGTAGCCGGGCCGGGTTTGCGACCAGTCGTCGGGCAAGGCAACGGACATCGCCTGGTCGCCGGCGGGATAACGCGGCTGCGGGCCCGCCACTGACAGCGCGTGTTCGATGACGAGGGTCTGCGCGGTCGGTTCGGTCAGTGCCGGTGCCTGGGCCTGCGTCGTCGCGCACAGGGCCAGCAGCAAGAGGGCCGGCGCAGGCCGGATCTTCTTGCCGAACCGGGCAGCGAGAGGAAGGAAGCCGAGGGCCATCGAAAATCGATTGTGCGGGCGGGCGCCGGCGAGCCGGCCATGGCACGGCTCCCGGAAACGACAAAAGGCGAACCGAAGTCCGCCTTTTGCATTTTGCTGGCCGCCTGTGAGGCGGCTCGAAGCCTCA
>JALYSL010000304.1 GCA_030854825.1 Pseudomonadota bacterium | reverse complement strand
GTTGTGGTCGGCGTTGCCACAGATCGCCGCGTCGCGCGCCATGCCCCCGGAGCCGCGCCCACCGGTCGTCGTCGTCAGACCACCGCCGCCCGCGCCGAAGCCCGAGCCCACCGTGGCACCTCGGGTCGACGCACAGATCGCCATCGAACAGGCGCGCGAAAAGGCGCAGCGCGAGCAAGCCGATCGCGTGGAGGCAGCGCGCCGAGCCGAGATCGCGCGGCGGGAGCAGGTGCGTCGTGACGAAGCCGAGCGTGACAAGCAGCGCCTCGCCGACGAGCAGGCAGAAAAGAAGAAGCTGGCCGAGAAAACGCGTCAGGACGAGGCGAAGCAGGTAGCGATCCGCGAGGCCAACCTGCGCCGCATGATGAGCCAGGCCGGAACGAGCGACGACCCCGCGGCCACCGGCACCGCGGCACGCACGTCGGGGCCTTCTGCGGGCTATGCCGGCCGCATCAAGGCGCGCATCAAGCCGAACATCGTGCTCACCGGCAACGTGTCGGGCAATCCGCTGGCGACGGTCGAGGTACGGCTCGCGCCAGACGGCACGATCGTCGGCCGCAAGCTCGTCAAGAGCAGCGGTTCGCCGACCTGGGACGAGACGGTGCTGCGCGCCATCGACAAGACCGAGGTGCTGCCGCGCGACACCGACGGTCGCGTGCCGTCGTCGATGTCGATCGACTTCAGGCCGCTGGAGTAGCGAAGCGCATTCGCCGCGCTACGCGCTTCGGCCGTAGCCGCCGCCCCCCGGGGTCTCAATCACGAACACGTCACCGGCGCCCATCTCCACGCTGGCGATGTGATCGAGCGCTAGCGTGCTGCCATCGGCCCGCTCGACCCGATTGATACCGGGCATGCCGGCCGCGCCGCCGGCCATGCCGAAGGCACCGTGGTGGCGGCCGTTGGACAGGATCGACGCCGTCATCGGCTCGAGAAAGCGGACGCGACGCACGCCGCCGTCGCCGCCGTGCCACTGGCCCGCGCCGCCCGAGCCGGCGCGAATTTCATAGCTGTCGAGCCGCACGGGGAAGCGGAATTCGAGCACCTCCGGGTCCGTCAGTCGCGAATTGGTCATGTGCACCTGCACGACCGACGTGCCCTCGAAGCCGGGTCCGGCACCCGAGCCACCCGAGATCGTTTCGTAGTACTGGTAGCGGGCGTTGCCAAAGGTGAAGTTGTTCATCGTGCATTGCGACGACGCCATCGCGCCGAGCGCGCCGAGCAGCGCGTTGGTGATGCAGGTCGAGGTCTCGACATTGCCGGCCACCACGGACGCCGGCGAATGCGGGTTGAGCATCGAGCCGTCGGGAATGATCACCTTCAGCGGCTTCAGGCAGCCGGCGTTGAGCGGAATCTCGTCGTCGACGAGCAGGCGAAAGACATAGAGAACCGCCGCCATGCAGACCGCCGTCGGCGCGTTGAAGTTGTTGACGAGCTGCGCCGACGTGCCGGTGAAATCGATCTCGGCGCTGCGTTGCACGGCGTCGACCCGGATCGCCACCTTGATCTCGGCGCCGTTGTCGAGCGGCAGACAAAAGCTGCCGCCCTTCAGCCTGGTGATGACGCGGCGTACCGATTCCTCGGCGTTGTCCTGCACGTGGCGCATGTAGCTCTGCACGACGTCGAGCCCGTATTGCGCGACCATCGCATGCAGCTCGCGGACGCCCTTTTCGTTCGCCGCGACCTGCGCCTTCAGATCGGCGAGGTTCTGCTCGGGGTTGCGTGATGGGTACTCGCCGCTCTGCAGCAAGGCGCGCATCTCTGCCTCGAGGAAGCGACCGGCTTCGCATAGCTTGACGTTGTCGATCTGCACGCCCTCTTCATCGATGCGCGTGGAAAAAGGCGGCATCGATCCCGGCGTCGTGCCACCGATGTCGGCGTGGTGACCACGCGAGCCGACATAGAAGGTCGGCCGCTCGCTCGCGTCGCCTTCGAGGTAGACCGGCGTCACGACTGTCACGTCGGGCAGGTGCGTGCCGCCGTGATACGGGTCGTTCAGCACGTAGACGTCGCCCGGGCGCATTCGCCCGGCATTGCGCGACAGCACGGTCTTGATCGATTCGCTCATCGAGCCGAGGTGCACCGGCATGTGCGGTGCGTTGGCGATGAGGTTGCCCTCGGCATCGAACAGCGCGCACGAGAAGTCGAGCCGCTCCTTGATGTTCACCGAATACGCGGTGTTCTGCAGCTGCAGGCCCATCTGCTCGGCGATGTTCATGAAGAGGTTGTTGAAGACCTCGAGCAGCACCGGGTCGACGGTCGTGCCGATCGCGCGCCGCGCCTCTCGCGGCACGACGCGTTCGAGCACGAGGTGATCGAGCGCCGTGATGCGGGCGCGCCAGCCGGGCTCGACGACCGTCGTGGCGTTGCGCTCGGCGACGATGGCCGGTCCGTCGATCACGTGGCCCGGCCGCGCGTCGCCGCGCTCGACCAGCGCCGCGTCGTGCCAGTGTCCCTCGCTGAAGATGCGCACGCGCGCGGTTTCCGGGGCGGCACCGTGGGTGGTAAGCGCATGGCGCGCCTCGTGCGGCGCTTCGCCGGCGCCGATTGCTTCCACCGACACCGCCTCGACGACGAGGCGGCGCTCGACCATGAGGAAGGCGAAGCGCTGCCTGTAGGCAGCTTCGAACGACGCTTGCAATGTCGCGGCATCGCCGAACGGGACGACGAGCGCGGAATCGGTGCCTTCGTAGCGCACATGAACGCGACGATGCACGGCGATGTGATCGGCGGCTACGCCCTGGCGCTCGAGCTCGGCCGCGGCATCGGCCGCCAGCAGGTCGAGGCGCGCCGACATCGCCGCGCCGGCATCGGCGAGCGGCTGCTCAATCGCCGCCTGGCGCATCGCAGTCTGGTTGGCCAGGCCCATGCCATAGGCCGAGAGCACGCCGGCCAGCGGATGCACGAACACGCGCGACATGCCGAGCGCATCGGCAACACGGCAGGCGTGCTGGCCGCCAGCGCCGCCGAAGCATTGCAAGGTGTAGCGCGTCACGTCGTAGCCGCGCGCCACCGAGATCTTCTTGATGGCGTTGGCCATGCTGCCGACGGCGATGTCGATGAAACCATCGGCCACCTGCTCCGGCGAGCGCGCCGTGCCCGTCGCGCGCTCGATCTCGGCGGCAAGCGCGGCAAAGCGCGCGGCGACGACCTCGCCATCGAGCGGCTCGTCGCCGCGC
>JALYSL010000287.1 GCA_030854825.1 Pseudomonadota bacterium | reverse complement strand
CGCAGGTCGAGCCCTTGCCGTTGGTGCCGGCGACGACGATCACCGGCGCACTGAAGGCGATGCCGAGCCTGGCCTTGACGGCGACGACGCGATCGAGCGTGAGCTCGATCGTCTTCGGGTGCAGCCGCTCGCAGTGCGCGAGCCACTCGTCGAGCGTCCTGCTCACACCGGCCGGGCGAAGGGCCGCCCCAAGCCCGGTCGCGTCGCCCCGGGGGGCAGCGACCGGAGGGAGCGTGGCGTCACCGTCAGGCCACCGCGTCGGACGGCAGGCGCTGCAGCATGGCGATCTGTCGCGCGATGGTCGGGCGCAGTTCGCGCCGGTCGACGATCATGTCGATCGCGCCGGTCTGCACCAGGAACTCGGCGCGCTGGAAGCCTTCGGGCAGCTTCTCGCGCACCGTGTTCTCGATGACGCGCGGACCGGCGAAGCCGATCAGCGCCTTCGGCTCGGCGATGACGACGTCGCCCACGAACGCGAAGCTGGCCGAGACGCCGCCCATGGTCGGATCGGTGAGCACGCTGATATAGGGCAGGCCGGCCTTGGCGAGGCGCGTCAGCGAGGCGTTGGTCTTGGCCATCTGCATCAGGCTAAGAAGGCCTTCCTGCATGCGGGCGCCGCCGGTCGCGGTGAAGCTGATGAATGCCGTCTTCTGCTCGATGGCGGTATGCACGCCGCGCACGAAACGCTCGCCGACGACGGAGCCCATCGAGCCGCCCATGAAATCGAACTCGAAGCAGACGGCGACGACCGGCAGCGTCATCAGGGCGCCGCCCATGACGACGAGCGCGTCGGTCTCGCCGGTGTTCTCCAGCGCGTCCTTCAGACGCTCGGGGTACTTCTTGCTGTCCTTGAATTTCAGGGCGTCGACCGGCAGCACCTCCTGGCCGATCTCGTAGCGGCCCTCGGCATCGAGGAAGGCGTCGAGCCGGGCGCGCGCGCCGATCCGGTGGTGGTGACTGCACTTCGGGCAGACGAAAATGTTCTTCTCGAGATCGGTCTTGTAGAGCACCGTCTCGCAGGCCGGGCACTTGATCCACAAGCCTTCGGGCACCGTGCGCCGCTCGCTCGGGTCGGTGGGCTGGATCTTCGGTGGCAGCAGTTTTTCGAGCCAGCTCATCGGATCGTTCCTGTTCTGTTCAACGCGCGTCGAGCGCGATGCGGATCTCGGCCATGAAGCGGCCGGCGATGCGCGGCGCTTCTTCGCGGCTCGCGCCTTCGAGGCGCTGCACCAGCGCGCTGCCGATCACGACAGCGTCGGCCACCTCGGCCACTGCGCGCGCGGTCTGCGCGTCGCGAATGCCGAAGCCGACGCCGATCGGCAGCTTCACGTGGGTTCGAATGCGCGGAATCATGTGTTGGACGGCAGCGATGTCGAAGTGCCCCGCACCCGTCACGCCTTTGAGAGAGACATGGTAAACGTATCCCGATGCCACTTCGGCGACGCTGCGAATGCGCGCGTCGCTCGATGTCGGCGCGATCAGGAAGATCGGATCGAGCGCCCTCGCTTTCAACAAGGTGGCGAAGTCCGCGCATTCTTCAGGCGGATAGTCGACGACGAGAAAGCCGTCGACGCCAGCGGCTTTGGCATCGTCGGCGAAGCGCTCGATGCCGTAGCGCTCGATCGGGTTGGCGTAGCCCATGAGCACGAGAGGCGTCTTGTCGTCGCGCGCGCGGAATTCGCGCACCGCGGCGAGCACCTGCGTCATGCCGATGCCGCGCGCCAGGGCCCGCTCGCTCGCCTTCTGGATCACCGGTCCGTCGGCCATCGGGTCGCTGAAGGGCACGCCGAGCTCGATGACGTCGGCGCCGGCGGCGGCCATCGCAAGCATGATCTCGGCCGTCCCCTCGGCATGCGGGTCGCCGACAGTCACGTAGGGAATCAGCGCCTTGCGACGTTGCACATGCAAGGCGGCGAAGGTGGCGGCGATGCGGCTCATCGCCTGGCCAGTCGCGCATCGAGTTCGGCGACGGTGGCGATGTCCTTGTCGCCGCGGCCCGAAAGGTTGACGAGCAGATGCTGGTCGGTTCGCATCGTCGGCGCCAACTTCATCGCATAGGCCACGGCATGGCTCGACTCGAGCGCGGCGATGATGCCTTCGGTGCGGCACAGACGGTGGAACGCCGCGAGCGCGTCGTCGTCGACGACGGCGACATATTCGGCGCGGCCGATATCGTTCAGGTACGCGTGTTCGGGGCCGACCCCGGGGTAGTCG
>JALYSL010000282.1 GCA_030854825.1 Pseudomonadota bacterium | reverse complement strand
GCGCCGCTCCGAGCCGGCGATGCAGGGTGCCATTGCCGGTCGCCGCGACGACGATGCCGTCGACCCCTGCGCGAACCAGCGCGTCGACGGCGCGGCCGTCGCTGCCGGCGGTGCTGGTCAAGATCTCGACCCAGGGCCACGCGCTTTCGCTCGGCGGCAGCACCGCGACGCCGACGGCATCCGCGCCCGCCGGCTGGGCCCGAAGACGCCGGATCTCGCCTGCGGCAATGTTCGCCACGGTGCCGGCCTCGCCGGAGGAAAAGGCATCGAGCCGATGCGGATGCGTCTTGCGCACGTCCCTCGCCGCGTGAACCTGGCCAGCCAGGACGACGGCGACGCCGTACCAAGCTGGCTGCGCCGCCAGCACGATCGCATCGGCGAGATTGCGCGGCCCGTCGGCGTCGATCGACGATGCCGGGCGCATCGCCGCAGTCAGCACCACCGGCTTGGCGAGCGCGACAACGCGCGAGAGAAAATACGCCGTCTCCTCGAGCGTGTCGGTGCCGTGCGTGATGACGATGCCGGCGACCTCCGGTCGCAAGGCGTGATGGACCAGGCGCAGCGCCAACGCGCGCCAGGTCGCAAAGTCCATGTCCTTGCTGTCGACTTGCGCGACCTGCTCACTCTCGACCGCGATCGAGGCTGGCGCCCGCGCCGAGGCGACGAGATCGGCCACGCTGACCTGCGCGGCGCGGTAGTCGAGGTTGTCGGCTGGCGTGGCCGCCAGCCCGGCAATGGTGCCGCCGGTGCCGAGAACTACGATCACTTGACCTGGGCTTTGCATATTTTTCGAGACTGGATGAAAATACAGCGCTGGATAAATATTCAGCCGCCGCGTCGCGGCGCCGTCATCCGGAGGTAGCCATGCGCGAAATGCCGAAACTCACCGATCGCCAGAAGCAGATTCTCGATCTCGTGCAAAGCGCGATCGAGCGAACGGGCGCACCGCCCACCCGGGCCGAGATTGCCAACGAGCTCGGCTTCAAGTCGGCCAACGCCGCCGAGGAGCATCTGCAGGCGCTGGCGAGAAAAGGTGTGATCGAGCTGATCGGCGGCACCTCGCGCGGCATTCGACTTCAGTCTGACACATTGCGGGCTTTGCACCAGGCGCGCGGCAAGCAGTTCTCGCTGCCGTTGCCGAGCCTCGCACAACTGTCGCTGCCGCTGATCGGCCGGGTCGCTGCCGGCAGCCCCATCCTGGCTCAGGAGCACATCGATCGCAGCTTCCTCATGGAGGCGAGCATGTTCGCACGCCGTCCCGACTACCTGCTCAAAGTGCGCGGCATGAGCATGCGCGACGCCGGCATCATGGATGGCGATCTGCTCGCGGTGCAGAAGGCGAGCGAGGCGAAGAACGGCCAGATCGTCGTCGCGCGCCTCGGCGACGAGGTCACCGTCAAGCGCTTCAAGCGCAGCCGAGGCACGATCGAGCTGCTGCCGGAGAACCCGGATTTCGAGCCCATCGTCGTCGGCCCCGAAGACGCGTTCGAGATCGAAGGCTTGGCCGTCGGCCTGATCCGAAACAACATGCTGATGTAGCACCACGCAGGAGCCGCCATGGTCATCAAGTCGCCCAAGGCAGGGAGCCCTGCCGAATGCGTGCGCCTCGAGCAGCTGCCCAACATCGGGCCGGCGTTGTCCGCCGACCTGCGCCTGATCGGCATCGAGCGCCCCGCCGATCTTCGCGGCAAGGACGCTTTCGTTCTCTATCGAACGCTGTGCGAAAAGACGGGCCAGCGCCACGATCCGTGCGTGCTCGACACGTTCATGGCGGCCACCGACTTCATGCGCGGTGCGCCCGCCGCACCCTGGTGGAAATACACCGCGGAGCGCAAGGCGACGTTCGGCACCCTCTAACGCGCGCGGCGCGAACTGAGCCTGCGGAGCCACGCTTTTCGTGGCTTCAGCACACGCACAGGCCAGAACAATGATCCATCGGCACATCTCGCCGAGGCCGCATTGTCGCCATGCCCCTGCCCTTGTTGCGCGCGATCCTCAGCTCGTTCCTGCCCTCGTCGGCACCGGAAAGCACGGTACGCCGCGCCGAAAGCTGCCTGCCGCTGGCACGGCCACGCGGCGTTCGCTTGCTGGCCCGCTTCGGCCGCAGCGGTTCGGCGGGTGACACGCTCGCGGCGGCGCGGCTCGATTTCGCAGACGCGCTCGACGACGTTCGCAATCGCGCATCGCACGACATCCGGTCGCGCATCGCCGTGACGCGCTCCCTGCACGAGCTCTGGCACTTTCGCGAAGAGGTCTTCAGCCTCGTCGC
>JALYSL010000250.1 GCA_030854825.1 Pseudomonadota bacterium | reverse complement strand
ATCCGGCAGGGGCCGATGCGATCGCGGTCGAAGGAGCGACGATCGTCGACGAGCCCTGCCCAAGGGACGGCGCCGTCGACGTTGTCGGCGTCTCGGTCGATTCGGGGGGCATGCCCGGTTCAGGCAGAGCCGGCGCCGCCGGTGCCGGGCGCGTGCGGACTGTGGCAAGCCCGCCGAAGCTCGCCGGCAGCAGATACAGGACGGCTGCGGAGACGAGGATCAGCGCAACGACCCAGAACATCGGCCGCGACGCGATCTGCGACCAATCGCGTTGCACCAGCAAGCCCGGCCGCTCCCGAAAGGGCATGTTCAAGCCCTCGCCCAGCTGCTCGAGCCGATGCCCGATCGGCGGCGGCAGGAGCTGCATGACCGGAGCCGGGTCGGTCTTCAGGGCTCGGCAAACCGTTTGCGCGAGAGCGCGGGTGAACGTGGCGTCGGGCAATTCCGCGAATCGATCCGACTCGAGCAGCTCGAGCTTCTTCGGCGAGACCTTGATCGCCGCGGCTAGCGCGGCGATGTGCAGGCCCTGCTTTTCGCGCGCTTCGCGCAACAGGCGTCCCGCCGTCGGCTTTGCCGCTGGCGCTGGCGCCGGCGCGTCTGGCACGTCATTCATCGAATGCGGCGCGCGAGTAGGCGGCGGCTTCGCGCGAGTCCGGAAAACGATTGCGTAGCTGTCGACCGAATTCGGCCGTGCCCGGCTGGTCGCCGAGCTTGTGCTCGATGCGCGCAGCCAGCCAGAGGGTCTGCGCGTTCGAGACGTCAGCGAGCGCATTGACGCGCCGAATGTAGAAGCGGGCCCGCTCGTATTCGCCGCGCCGATAAAGTACCTCGGCCAGGTTGCTCGCGGTGGCCGGGATCGACGGATCGAGCTCGTAGGAACGCGACAGCGACACGTCGGACTGGGCCAGCTGGCCGGCAAACGCCTGGCAGACACCGAGGGCGAAATAGGTACGCGCCGAATCCCGGTACTGCGGCACGGCGAGGGCCCGGTTGAACAGCGCCGTCGATTCGTCATAGCGCCTCTGCTTGCACAGGTAGTAACCGTAGTTGTGCATCGAATCGGCGTCGCTCGGGTTCAGCTGCAGCGCCCGCTTGAAGCTCTCTTCGGCGAGCGCGTTCTCGCCGAGACTGGCGTAGATAAGCCCGCGAAGGTTGAACGCTTGACCGTAGGTGGGATCGGCGGCGATCGCCTGCTTGACCTGGTCGAGCGCCGTCGCCATCTGGCCGCGGCCGAAATAGGCCGAGGCCAGATCCATCCGTGCATGTGCGCGCTTTTGCGCGTCGGGTTCGTCGGACGCGGTGACGATGTCCTTCAGATCGTTCGGCGAACCCAGCGACGTCGACGTGCTGGTCGAAACGCAGCCAGCCAGCTTGGCGAGAAGAAGCACCGCCATCAGCATCGGAACGAATCGAATCGGGTTCATGAAACGGAGCGCTCCGAAGGACGTGACCTGTCGCCTTCACGGCGCGATGCCGGGCCCACCATCCGGTGCTCGCTGCCAGCGGCGGTGGATCGTTGACGACGCTCGTCGACGTGGGTCCGGTCCTGCACTTCGCCGGCAAGCTGGCCGCAGGCAGCGGCGATGTCGTCGCCGCGGGTCCGCCGCACCGTGGTGACGATGCCGCCTTCGCGAAGCAACGCCGCGAATTCGGCGACTCGTTCCGGCGGCGAGCGATGCAGGCCGGATCCGGCAAACGGATTGAAGGGAATGAGGTTCAGCTTGCAGGAAAGCCCAGGGCATTTCTCGCTGCCATCGCCACGCAGCAGGGCAAGCAATGCCTCCGCCTGGGCCGGCGAATCGTTGACGCCGGCGAGCATGCAGTATTCGATCGTGATGAAGTCGCGCGGCGCGCGATCGAGGTAACGCCGACAGGCGCCGAGCAACTCGTCGATGGGGTACTTGCGGTTGAGCGGCACCAGTTCGTTGCGCAAGGCGTCGTCCGGGGCGTGCAGGGAGACCGCCAGGGCCACCGGGCAATCGACGCGCAGCCGGTCGATCATCGGCACAATCCCCGAAGTCGACACCGTGACGCGCCGGCGGGACAGGCCATAGCCGTGATCGTCCAGCATGACCCGCAGTGCCGGCACCAGGGCCGAATAGTTCTGCAGCGGCTCGCCCATGCCCATCATCACGACGTTCGTGATGGCCCGCTCGCCCGGGGCGAGCGAGAGGCGACGGCGCAGTTCGAACTCCGCGTGCCAGAGCTGAGCGACGATCTCGGCCGTGCTCAGGTTGCGGCTGAACCCCTGATGCCCGGTTGCACAGAAACTGCAGTTGACGGCACATCCGGCCTGCGAAGAAATGCAGAGCGTGCCCCGCTCCGGCTCCGGAATGAAGACGGTCTCGATCGCATCGCCGGCACCGACATCGAACAGCCACTTGATCGTGCCGTCGGCAGCGACCTGCTCACTAGCGATCGGCAGCGGAACGACGGCGGCGCATGTCGAAAGCTTGTCGCGGAGCGATTTCGCGAGATCGGTCATGGTCGCCGGGTCGGCGACGCCGTGCTGGTGGATCCAGCGAAAAAGCTGCGTCGCGCGAAAGCGCTTCTCGCCCAGCCCGGCGCAATAGTCGGCCAGCCCCGAGCGGTCGAACTGAAGCAGGTTGACCATGCCGGGCGCGCCGGGGGTCGGGCGTTCAGCGTCCGTAGACGTTCAGCCCTGCGAAGAAGAATGCGATTTCGGACGCCGCGGTTTCGGCGCCATCGGAGCCGTGCACTGCATTGGCGTCGATGCTCGCGGCGAAATCGGCGCGGATCGTACCCTTGTCGGCCTTCTTCGGGTCGGTCGCGCCCATCAGTTGCCGATTCCTGGCGATCGCATCTTCACCTTCGAGCACCTGAATTACGACCGGGCCCGAGATCATGAACGCAACGAGGTCGCCGAAGAACGGCCGGCTCTTGTGAACAGCGTAGAACGCCTCGGCTTCGCCGCGCGACAGGTGCGCCATCCGCGCCGCGATGATCTTCAACCCGGCGCCTTCGAAGCGCGAATAGATCTGGCCGATGACGTTCTTGACGACGGCATCCGGCTTGATGATCGAAAGGGTGCGTTCGACAGCCATGTTCGTGGGGCTCCAGGTCTTGGGCAAAGCCTTTGATTGTAAGGTCGAGGAGGTTTGACGCAGGGGCCGGCTCAGCGGCCGCGCCTGCCGCCACCGCCGTTGCCGCCGCCAAATCCGCCCTGGCCGCCACCGTTGTTTCCGCCGCCGCCGCCGCCACCGCCACCGCCAGAGCCGCCGCCGCGATTGCCGCGTCCGCGGTTCTTGTTGCGAAAGGCGTCGGCGCCGATGTAGCCGACCGAGGTCTGCAGCGGATCGGGTTGCTTCGGATCGCCTCGCGGTCCGCTGGGCTCGCGGGGCGCGCTGCCGCCGGCGCCGAAGCCGCTGTTCGGACCGATGCGGCGACCCTGCACGAAGCGGTGGTCGAAGGTCTGCTGCAGCGGATTCGGAATGCGACTCGGATCGAAGTCGTCTTCGTCGTCATCGCCAGTCGTACGCGGCGCTCGATCGGCAGACCCGACCGGGGGCTCGAATCGGGCTTCATCGGGCCGCCGTGGCCCCTGCGCGCGTGGCCGCTCGTTGTGTTGCGGATTGCCGCGCGGGCCGCGGTCGTCCCGCCGCTTGTTGCCGCCGTCGGGCCGCTCGTCGTTTCGGTGGCCGTCGTTCCTCTGACCGTCGTTCCTCTGCCCCTCGTTTCGCTGACCGTCGTTGCCGCTCGCCAGTCGACGAATGGCGCGGACGTCGTTTTCGCCGAGATCGACCCAGACACCGCGCTTGAGCCCATGCGGCAAGACGACCGTGCCGTACCGGATCCGGATCAGCCGGCTGACTGTCAGACCAACCGCCTCGAACAGCCTCCTGACCTCGCGATTGCGGCCTTCGGTGATAACCACGCGATACCACTGGTTGAGCCCTTCGCCGCCGCCGTTCGCGATCGATTTGAAGGCCGCGCGCTGACCGTCGACCTCGACACCTTGCAGAAGCTGCGCTCGCTCCTCGTCGCCCAGCGTTCCCATGACGCGCACCGCGTACTCGCGCTCGACGCCGAAGCGCGGATGCATGAGCTGGTTGGCGAGGCCGCCGGAATTGGTGAAGAGAAGCAAGCCTTCGGTATTGATGTCGAGCCGGCCAACCGACTGCCACTTGCCCTGTTGCAGCCGCGGCAGACGGCGGAACACCGTCGGCCGGTGCTCGGGATCGTCGTTGGTGACGATCTCTCCGGCCGGCTTGTGGTACGCGATGATCCGCGCCGGCGGCGGCACGATGCGCAGGCGAACCGGCTTGCCGTCGACCTCGACGCGATCGCCGAAGGAGATGCGCTGGCCGGTGTGCGCAGGGTCGCCATTCACCGTGATGCGACCTTCCACGATCATGTCTTCCATGTCGCGACGCGAGCCGACGCCCGCTTGCGCAAGCACCTTGTGCAGCTTGGGCGCATCGGCCTCGGGCGCAAGCACTCTCTTGTGCGTCGCCGCTTCCTCGGTCTCGACGCTGCTTTCCGATTCGATGTCGAATTCGCCGGACAGCACGTGGGCGAAGATCTCGCCTGCTTCGGGCGGCACCGACGGCTGCATTTGCAGCGGCAACGGGCCTTCGAAATTCGGCGGCAGCGGCAGCGCGCGCGCGGCCCCGGTGCTGGCG
>JALYSL010000245.1 GCA_030854825.1 Pseudomonadota bacterium | reverse complement strand
GATCGGGTTCTTCGCGACGCTGTACCGGCGAAGGCAGCGCAGGCCAAGCTCGAGTCCGAATTCTCCAAGCGCGAGAAGGATCTCGCCGATGTCGCCAGTCGCCTGAAGGCGGCGAGCGACAAGCTCGACAAGGACGGCCCGACGCTGGCCGAGGCTGACCGGGCGCGCCGCCAGCGCGAACTGGTCGACCAGGACCGCGAGCTGCAAAGAAAGCGCCGCGAATTCCAGGAAGACCTGAACCAGCGCAAGAACGAAGAGCTTGGCGCCGTCGTCGAGCGCACGAACCGGGTCATCAAGCAGATCTTCGAGACCGAGAAGTACGACCTGATTCTTCAGGAAGCGGTCTTCTGGAGCCCGAAGGTCGACATCACCGACAAGGTGATCAAGGCGCTCAACGCGCAAAGCGCTGGCAAGTAGCGGTTCGCGGTGTCAGGTGTCACGCTCGGCGAGATTGCTGAACGGCTCGGTGGAGAACTGATCGGCGACGCTGCGCTTGTCATCGACGAGCTCGGGCCGCTCGACGCCGCTGGTCCGTCGTCGCTGGCCTTTCTTTCCAATCCGCAATACCAGAAGCAGCTGGCGACGACGCACGCCGCCTGCGTCATCGTCGCGCCCGCGTTCAAGGATGCAGCGGCGGCTCGCGGCGCCGCCATCGTCACGCCGGACCCCTATCTCTACTTTGCCAAGCTGACGCAGTGGTGGGTGACGCGAAGCCGACCCGAAGAGAAGCGGACGATTCACGCTACCGCTCTGATCGACGGCGGCGCGACCCTCGGTGGCAACGCATCGATCGGCGCCTTTGCGATCATCGAAGCCGGCGCGACGATCGGCGATGCGGTCACGATCGGCCCCTATTCGTACGTCGGCCGTGATTGCCGTATCGGTGGCGGCACCCGGCTCGGCTCGCGCGTCACGCTGCTCGACGCCACGACCATCGGCGCGCGCTGCATCGTCCATGCCGGCGCTGTGCTCGGCGCCGATGGCTTCGGCTTTGCGCCGCACGAAGGCCGCTGGGTCAAGATCGAGCAGCTCGGGCGCGTGTGTATCGGCGACGACGTCGAGATCGGCGCCAACACCTGCATCGACCGCGGCGCCCTCGGCGACACCGAAATCGCCGACGGCGTGAAGATCGATAACTTGGTGCAGATCGGTCACAACGTCAAGATCGGCCCACACACGGCGATCGCCGGCAATGTCGGCATCGCCGGCAGCGCCACCATCGGCGCGCACTGCATGATCGGCGGCGGCGCCGGCGTCAACGGCCACGTCACCCTGGCCGACCACGTCGTCGTCGGCGGGGCGACGCAGATCTCGCGGTCGATCGCAAAGGCTGGTTTTTACAGCGGATCGTTTCCCTTCGACGACAATGCCTCGTGGGAAAAGAACGCCGCGGTGGTGCGCAACCTGCATGCGTTGCGCGACAGGGTCCGGGCGCTCGAGAAGAAGCTTCCATGACGAACCTCGACATCCATCAGATCCTGAAGCAGCTGCCGCACCGGTATCCGTTTCTGATGGTCGACCGCGTGCTCGAGCTCGAGCACGGCAAGCGCATCAAGGCGCTGAAGAACGTCAGTGCCAACGAGCCGTATTTTCTCGGCCACTTTCCCCAGCGGCCGGTCATGCCCGGCGTCATGATGATCGAAGCCTTGGCGCAGGCAGCGGCGCTGCTGTCGTTCGACGCGGTCGGCGCGTCACCATCCGACGATCAGATCTACTACTTTGCCGGCATCGATGGGGCGCGCTTCAAACGTCCCGTCGAACCCGGCGATCAGCTCATCCTCGATGTCGTGCTCGACCGCATGAAGTCGGGTGTCTTCAAGTTCACCGCCAAGGCGACGGTCGACGGCGAGCTCGCCGTCGAGGCGTCGCTGATGTGCACCGTCCGCACGATCGGATAAATTCCGTGATCGAGGTTCACCCGACCGCGATCGTCGAGGCGGGCGCCGAGCTTGCGGCTTCGGTCCGGGTGGGCGCCTACTCGATCGTTCGCGCCCAAGTCCGCATCGGCGAGGGCACGACGATCGGCCCGCACTGCGTGATCGAAGGGCGAACCAGGATCGGCCGCGACAACCGCATCGCCCAATTCAACTCGATCGGCGGCGTGCCGCAGGACAAGAAGTACGCCGGCGAGGACACGGCCCTCGAGATCGGCGATCGCAATTCCATTCGCGAGTTCTGCACCATCAACGTCGGCACCGCGCAGGACGCCGGCACGACGCGCATCGGCAACGACAACTGGATCATGAACAGCGTGCACATCGCTCACGACTGCCAAGTGGGTAGCGACGCGATCATCGCCGGCTATGCCGGGCTGGCCGGCCATGTGCACCTGGGCGACTGGGCCATCGTCGGGGCGCAGAGCGGGTTGCACCAGTTCGTCAAGATGGGAGCGCACGCCATGACGGGCTTCCAGAGCCACGTCTCGCAAGATGTGCCGCCGTACATGATGGTCGACGGCAATCCGCTCACGGTGCGCGGCTTCAATGCCGAAGGTCTGCGCCGGCGCGGCTTCAGCGCCGAGCGCATCACGATCGTCAAGCAGATGCATCGCCTTCTCTATCGCGACGGCCTGTCCCTCGAAGACGCGCGGAGCCGGATTGCCAGGCTGGCGGACAGCGACTCGGGCTCTGCTGCCGATGTCGCCTTGATGACCGATTTTCTCGCCGCCGCGAAGCGCGGCATCGCCCGCTGAGAGTTTCGCCCTCGTCATGAATTCCGAATTTCCGCGCTTTGCGATGGTCGCGGGCGAGGCTTCCGGCGATGTCCTTGCCGGCCTGCTGCTCGAGGGTCTGCGCGCGCGTTGGCCGAACCTCTCGGCCGAGGGCATCGGCGGCCCGAAGATGGTCGAGCAGGGCTTCGCCGCCTGGTGGCCGCACGACAAGCTGGCCGTTCGCGGCTACGCCGAGGTGCTGGGCCACTTTCGCGAGATCGTCGGCATCCGCAACCAGCTCACCGAGCGGCTGATGCGCAACAAGCCCGATTGCTTCATCGGCGTCGATGCGCCTGACTTCAATCTCGATCTCGAGGTGAAGCTGCGCGGCGCCGGCGTCAAGACCGTGCATTTCATCAGCCCGTCGATCTGGGCCTGGCGCGGCAAGCGGATCGAAAAAATCAGGAAGGCGACCGACTTGGTGCTCTGCATCTTTCCCTTCGAGCCGGAGATCTACGCCAAGCGCAGCATCAACGCCGTCTACGTCGGCCACCCGCTGGCCAGCGTGATTCCGCTCGAGACGCCGCGCGTCGAGGCACGCGAGGCGCTCGGCGTCGCCGAGGGCCAAACGCTGGTCGCGATCCTGCCCGGCAGCCGGCGATCCGAAATCCAGTACATCGCGCCGCGCCTCTTCGGCGCCGCCGCCGAGATGCTGCGCCAACGACCGGGGCTGAAGTTCGTCGTTCCCGTCGTCACCGGGCTGCGCCACGTCATCGAGCCGCTGCGGCGACAGTACGCGCCCGAAGCGAACATCGAGCTGCTCGACGGCCGCGCTCACGACGCGCTGGCGGCCTGCGACGTGGCGCTCGTCGCCAGCGGCACGGCGACGCTCGAGACCGCGCTTTTCAAACGACCCATGGTCGTCGTCTACGCGATGCACGCGCTGACCTGGCAGATGGGCAAGCGCATGAACTATCAGCCGTGGGTCTCGCTGCCGAACATCCTGCTGCGCGACTTCGCCGTACCCGAATTGCTGCAAGGCGACGCCACGCCGGCGAAGATTTCGGCAGCGGCATTCGCCTGGCTCGACGACCCGGCTGCCTGCGAGTCGCTTCGCGTCCGCTTCGAAGGCATCCACCGCGAGCTCCGTCGCGATACGCCGCGGCTGGCAACGGAAGCGATCGAGGCTGTGCTCGCGGCCTGACGATCGGGCGACAAGCATGCATGCGACGACCTTTCTCCGTGCTGGCAAGCTGCGTCTCATCATCGACGTGAGCGGCCCGATGGCCGGCGTCGACGAAGTCGGGCGCGGCCCGCTGGCCGGGCCGGTCGTCGCCGCCGCGGTCATCCTGGACGACAGGCGGATCATCCGCGGTCTCAACGATTCGAAGCTGCTGCAGCCCGAGGAGCGCGAGCGGCTCGATGGCGAGATCAGGAAGAGGGCGATCTGCTGCAGCGTCGCCGAGGCGAGCGTCGAGGAGATCGATCGCTTCAATATCCTGCGCGCCGCCTTGCTTGCGATGCGCCGCGCAGTCGAAGGTCTGCGCCAGCAGCCGAGCATCGTTCTCGTCGACGGCAACCAGCGGCCCGAGCTGACGATGCCGGTGCGCACCGTCGTCGGCGGCGACGCCAAGGTACGGGCGATCTCGGCCGCGTCGATCATCGCCAAGGTCTATCGCGATCAGCTGCTGAGAACGTTGCACGGCGAGCATCCGCAGTACGGTTTTGACGATCACAAGGGCTACTCGACGCCGGGCCATCTGGCCGCCTTGCGCGAGCACGGCGCCTGCGTGCACCATCGGCGCAGCTTCGCGCCCGTGCGTGCGGTGATGGACCGGCTCTTCTGAACCGTGGCGCTTGTGCGACCGTTGCTCACGCCGCTGCCCGCGAGCGCGTCGCCGCCTCGGCGGCGGCCCTGCTGGTACTGAGGTCCGACGTGGCCAACAAGCTGCTCTACGTCACCTCGCGTGACAACCCGCTGCTGGTTCGGCTCCGCAAGCTGGCGCGACACCCCGGCGAGTACCGAAAGCTGCACCAGGTGCTGCTCGAGGGCGAGCATCTTTGCCGGGCCTGGGCGGAGCGAGGCGGGGCGACGGCGCTGCATGCCGTGATCAGTGAATCGGCTTGGCAGGACGGTCGCTTCCTGGAGCTGGCCGATGCCGCCGCGGCAACCGTGATCGTTGCCGACGCCTTGATGGCGGAGATTGGCACGCTCGACGCGCCCGCGCCGATCGTTTTCGTCGTGCCATTGCCAACTCCGCCGGCGATCGATCCGAACGCGCCGAGTGTCGTTCTCGATCAGGTGCAGGACGCCGGCAACGTCGGCTCCATCCTGCGCAGCGCGGCGGCGTTCGGAGTCACGCAGGTGATCGCCTTGCAGGGCACGGCCTCGCTGTGGTCAGCGAAGGTGCTGCGCGCCGGCATGGGCGCACACTTGTCCTTGCGCTTGGTCGAGAACGCTGTCGACGAGGGGCTCGCCGCGCTCACCATGCCCTGGCTCGGCACCAGCTCCCATGCGAGCGAGTCCCTGGCCAGCGCGCCATTGCCCTGGCCTTGCGTCTGGATCTTCGGCAACGAGGGCGCGGGAATGAGCGCGTCGCTGCAGCCGCGTTGCGCGATGCGCCTGAAGGTGCCGCAGCCGGGCGGTGAAGAGTCGCTGAACGTTGCCGCCGCGGCGGCCATCTGCCTCTATGAATCGGCGCGCCACCGATTTTCGTAGTTCGAGTCGGCGGCGCGCGATCACTTCCGGGCTGGCGGCGTCGCGGTCGTCAGGCCTGGAACTTGACGAGCGCATTGAGGAACTCGGCACCGGCCTTGCCGACCGAGATCAGCGTTTCCATCTCCTTCGAGTCGGCCTGATCGCTGAGGCGCTTCAGGGATCCGCCCAGCGCGGCCAATATTGATCGGATCGGCATTAAACAGCTTGCCGCCATAGCCGGAATGTCGAACTTGCCGTCGAGCGCCGGATCCATTCGATGCATTTCACGTTGATTCGGCGATGCAGCCGAAGCTAGACCTTTTGCGTCCCGCCTTCGAGCGAGCTCGGCAACAAACGCCCGAAGGTGCGAAATTTCGCGCCGCCGCCGCCGCCGCGTCGTCGCGACTATTCGGCCCGGCCGATCCGCCGCACCGCCTGGGTCATCAACTTTGCATCGTCGTCCCAGTAGATCTGAAACTCCGGTGCGTCCAGATACTGGATCGGGCTGCCGGCCTTGTTGACAACTTGCTGAACGACCGGATCGGCGGCTGCGTTCGCGGCCGCGGCGCGAAGGCGAAGGACGATGGCCTCCGGCGTCTTGCTCGGCACGAACAGGGCCGACCATTGCGCGAAGTGAACCGGATAGCCCGCCTGCGTCAGGCTCGGAGCGCCGGGCAGCGTGGCGAGCGGCTGCTCGCCCCAGTGCGCCAGAGCCCGGAGCTTGCCGGCCTGGATCTGTTGCACCACTGTCGAGGGACCACTGGCCACGGCATCGATCTGCCCGGCGAGCAAGGCGACGATCGCCGGTCCGGCACCGGTGTACGGAATATGCGTCATCCGAAACCCGGCCGAGGCCTTGAGCATTTCCATCGGCACGTGCATCGTCCCGTAGTTGCCGGAGCTTCCGTAGTTGTAGGCGTCGGGCTTGCGTTTCGCGTCGGCGATGAACTCGGCCAGGGAATGCCAGGGCGAATCGGCGCGCACGACCAGCACCGTCGGGTCGGCGGTGAAGCGCGCGATCGGCCTGAACTGGCTGAGCTCGTACGCGGGCTTGCGATTGAGGATGGCGTCGGCCTCGGGCAGGATCGAGATCGAGGAAAGCGTCATCAGCACGGTGTAGCCGTCGGCCGGCGCGCGGGCCGCCTGACCCATGCCGACTGTGCCGCCGGCGCCCGGCCGGTTCTCGACGAGCATCGTCTGCTTGAGCTCGCGCGAGAGCGCTTCGGCCACCGGCCGCGCGAACAGTTTTGTTTTTCATCTGCAGCGGATATCGGAGGCGATCGACTTCCGTGCGCTCGACGCGCAGGGCGCGCGGGACGGGCCTCGCGTCAATACATGAGTCGATCGGGCCGCAGGTCGCGCAGGATCGTCGT
>JALYSL010000424.1 GCA_030854825.1 Pseudomonadota bacterium | reverse complement strand
AGGCACGCTCGCCTACGTTCATGCGCTTGTTGATCTTCTTCAGGTCGTCGAGCGGCACGACGGCCTTGGCCTGCTGGTCGGTGAGCTTCTATAGCAGTTCCTGGACCGGCGGCAGGTTGCGTTCGAGGATGACGCTGTACGCCTTGCCGGACGAGACTTCCTTTTCCGCCCACTTCAGGTTGAGGATGTTCGGCGGGAAGTTCTTGATGAAGTGCTCTTGCGGCATGCCGCACTTGTCGACCAGGATCTTCCTCAGCTCGCGCTCGTAGCGGCGCACGTCGTCGACTTGCGAGCGCAAGATGGCGCAGAGCTTTGCGATCGTCTTGACGGTGAAGCGGATTGTCATCAGTTCCGAGCTGATCGCCTGCTGGGCCTTGTTGTAGGCGGGCGACTGGTAGCCTTCCTTCTCGAAGGCCTTCCTCATCTTGTCGAAATTGATGCGCAGGGCGTCGAACTTGATCAGTGCCGCGGCCTTCAGTTCCTCGAGCTTCTTGGTCAGTGCCTTCGAGCCGCCGTTGCCGTCGTCGTCGTCTTCCTCGTCGAAGAAGTCGACGTCTTCCTCGGCCACGTAGTCGTCGGCCTCGTCCACGGAGACAAAGCCGTCGACCGCTTCCGAGATCTTCATCTCGCCGGAGCCGATCCGGTCGGCGTACGACAGGATCTCGGCGACCGTCGTCGGCGACGCGGAAATGGCGAACATCATCGCCTGCAGGCCGCCTTCGATGCGCTTGGCGATCTCGATCTCGCCTTCACGCGTGAGCAGCTCGACCGTGCCCATCTCGCGCATGTACATGCGCACCGGATCGGTCGTGCGGCCGAACTCGGAGTCGACGGTCGAAAGCGCCGCTTCCGCGGCTTCTTCGGCTTCTTCCTCGGTCGCGGTCGTGGCACCGCCGCCGGCGATCAGAAGCGTTGCCGCATCAGGTGCCTGCTCGTAGACGGCGATGCCCATGTCGTTGAGCATCGAGACGATGGCCTCGAGGATCTCGTGGTCGACGAGCTTTTCTGGCAAGTGGTCGTTGATCTCCTGGTGCGTCAGGAAGCCGCGCGTCTTGCCCATCTTGATGAGCGTCTTCAGCTCCTGGCGGCGCTTGGCGACCTCTTCTTCGGTGAGTGCGGTCTCATCGAGCCCGAACTCGCGCATCAGCGCACGCTCCTTGGCGCGCGAGACCTTCATGCGCAGCGGCTTGGCCTTGGCGGCAGGGTCCGCCTCGGCGACGACGACAGGCTCGCCTTCGAGGTCCGCCTCGATTTCGGAGAGATCGACGTCGGAGGCTTCGGGCTTGTTGCCCTTTTCGTCGCTCTTGCCCTTGCCCGCCGATCCCTTTCCCTTGCTCAGAGGCGCCTTGCCCGCAGGCACCTTGCCCTTGACTGCTTCGGCGGCCTTCGCGGGCTTCTTCTTTTCGTCCATCGCGGCCTTGCCAGGCTTGGTCGTTGGCGCATTGGCGTGGGTCAGGGCGGTCTTCTTGGCAGTCATGCAATTCCTTGAGGTGAAGGGCCTGCTGCTCGAAAGCCCAGCTACTGAATTGCGCACCGTCGGGCGAAATTCAAGACCAGGGCGTCTCGAGCGCACGCGCGACAAACGGCCCGGACGACGCTGAGCCTTACGCTCCAACGTGGACCGAGCCGTTGCGGGGTGACCGGAGGCTGAGCCTGCCGATTTGCAGCCCTTGCGGGTAAGGGGGGCCTTGTGTGTGACCCTTTTTCAAAGGGTGGCCGGGGCCCGGAGGTGCTGCCGTCACTTCGCCGCTATCGCGAAAACCCCCAATTATCGCTGTGCCGAGCAGTTTCGTCAAAGGCGGCCGAGAACCAGAGCGGCAGCGCGCTTGTCGCCGGCGACGCGAAGCTGCGCCATCGAGCTGTTCAAGTCGTCCAGGCTCGGCTCGATCGCAGGATCTTCGCTGTCGATCAGGGCCAGTGCTGGAGCGCTCCAGTCTTGCTCGGTCAAGCGCTCGCGCAGGGCGGCCCAGGGCTGCGCGTCGTGCTCGGCGCTGGTCCGGTCGATGAACCGGAACACCTCGCCGTGCCACCCGGGCAGGGCGCAGAGAAGCGCGTGATCGGCGGCCGACAGCTGCTCCCACCAGCTGCTTTCGAGCATCAGCATCCAGGCCAGGCGGTCGTGTGGCCGACGCATCACCTGTTTTGCCGGCCGGCGCGGCCGGAGCGCTGGAGCGTTGCCCGCCGGGGGTCGCTGCCGCAGGCCGTCGGCAACTCGCCAGGCGGCCGCCAGCTCTTCGGTCGGCAAAGCCGCCCGTGACGCAATCTCGCCGAGCAGCTGGCGCTTCAGCATGCCGTCGGGAAGCGCCGACCAGAGCGGCCTTGCCTCGGCGAGAAAACGAGCCCGGCCTTCGGCCGTGGCGAGATCGACGCCTTCGCCTGCCAGCGCGACAATCTGTCGCGACAGAGGCACCGCCTGTGCCACGCGTTCCTCGAAGGCCTGGGCGCCGTGCTCGCGAACGAAACTGTCGGGGTCATGCTCGATCGGCAGGAACAGGAAACGGAAGCTGCGCGTATCCGTCGCATGCGGCAGGCTCGCTTCCAGAGCACGCCCTGCGGCCCGCCGGCCGGCCGCGTCGCCGTCGAAGCTGAAGACCACGGCCTCGGCAAAGCGCGCGAGCTTTTGCACGTGCTCGGCGGTGCAGGCCGTGCCGAGCGTGGCGACCGCGTTGTCGAAACCCGATTGAGCCAGTGCGACGACATCCATGTAGCCTTCGACGACGAGCACGTAGCCGCGTTGCCGGATCGCCGCCCGAGCCTCGAACAGGCCGTACAACTCACGTCCTTTGCTGAACACCGGCGTCTCCGGCGAATTCAGATACTTCGGCTCGCCACGATCGAGGACGCGGCCGCCGAAACCGATGATCGCGCCCTGCACCGAGCGGATGGGGAACATGATCCGGTCACGAAACCGGTCGTAGCGCTTTTGCGGCGTCGCCTTGTCGGCGTGGTCGCCTTCGCCTTCTGCGGCGTGGGCAATGACGAGGCCGCTCTCTTCGAGCAGCGGGTCGTCGTAGCTGGGGAACACGCTGGCCAGTCCGCGCCAGCCGTCCGGCGCGTAGCCGAGGCCGAAGCGGGCCGCGATCTCGCCGCTCAGCCCACGCGCCTTCAGGTAGGCAATGGCGCGGTCGCTGCCCTTGAGCTGGCGCCGATAGTTCTCAGCCGCCCGTGTCAACACGTCGGCGAGCGTTGCCTGCTTCTGCTTGTGCGCGGCCGCCTGTTCGCGCTCCGCCGGCGAGCTCGATTCCTCCGGCACCGCGAGCCCGACCTGCTGGGCGAGGTCGCGAACGGCATCGATGAAGCCCATGCCGTGGTGTTCCATGAGAAAGCCGACGGCGTTGCCGTGCACGCCGCAGCCGAAGCAGTGGTAGGTCTGGCGCGAGGCGCTGACGGTGAAGCTGGGCGACTTCTCGGCATGAAACGGGCACAGGCCCTTGTGCGTCGCGCCGGCCCGTTTCAGTTCGACCGAGCGGCCGACAATCTCGACGATGTCGACGCGGGCGAGCAAATCGTGAACGAAGGCGGGCGGGATCACCGTCGGAATTAGACACGATCCGGGCCACCGGCCGTTGTCTGGTGGGCGCTACGACCAAGCGACCGCCCGCCGCGAAGACGCCTCAGATGGCGAAGTCGGTGAGCTTCTTACCGCTTGCCAGGGCCGCCTTCAACCAGCGGGGCTGCAGGCCGCGGCCGCTCCACGATTCTCCGGTCGACGCGTTTCGATATTTGGCAGCCACTTTGCTCGGCGCAGCGGCCGATTTGCCTTTGGCGACGGACTTTGCACCGAGATCCGCGAGCGACAAACGATATTCGGCCATCAATGCGCGAACCTTATTGACGGCGTCGCCGCGCTCGTGTTTCTTGATTTGCTCGATCTGCCTTTCAAGGGCTTCTTTTTGAGCCAGCAATTCCTGCAATGTCGCCACGTTCGAATCTCCAGCTTGCGTGCTCCATGCACCGGCGAATTCTATGCGCGATCAACTTGCCGGCGGGACATAGCCGGCGGGCTGCTCGGCACCTTCGCCAAAGAGGAAATTCTCCATTTGTCGAGCCAGATACTGGCGGGCCCGCTGATCGGCGAGATTCAGTCGATTTTCGTTGACCAGCATGGTCTGGTGCTTCATCCACGCTGCCCAGCCCTCTTTGCTGACGGAAGCGTAGATGCGCTTGCCGAGCTCGCCCGGGTAGGGTGCGTAGTCGAGACCTTCGGCTTCGCGTTTGAGATATGCGCACTTAATGGTTCTTGCCATGTTTGCCTCCAGACCGGTCGCCCGGCCACTGCACGATCGAATTGATCCCCGGAGTTGTCAGCCGAGTTTCTTGACGAATACCTGAGAGCGTCGGTCCCAGTTGTATTTGCGTTTACGCGCTTCCGGCAACCAGTCGGGATCAACCTGGGCGAATCCTCGCTTGATGAACCAGTGCATCGTCCGCGTCGTGAGGACGAAGATACTCTCGAGCCCGGCTGCGCGAGCCCGTTGCTCGACCCGCTTCAATATTCGCTCGCCGTCGCCTTGTCCTTGTACCTGGGGCGAAACGGTCAGGGCGGCCATCTCGGCCGTTTTTGCCTCGGGGTACGGATAGAGCGCGGCACAGCCAAATATCACGCCGTCATGCTCGATGACCGTGTAGTTGCCGATATCGCGCTCGATTTCCGTGCGATCGCGCTTGACCAGCGTGCCGTCGCGCTCGAACGGCTCGATCAACTGCAGCACGCCGCCGATGTCGTCGGCGCTCGCCTGACGCAGGCTCTCGAGCTTTTCATCGACGACCATCGTGCCGATGCCGTCATGCGTGAAGACCTCGATCAGCAGCGACCCGTCGACGGCAAACGGCAGGATGTGCGAGCGCTCTACGCCACCGCGACACGCCTTGACGCAGTGCTGCAGGTAAAACGCCGTGTCGGTCGGCTGGGTCGGGCGCGGCAGGGCCCCGAGCAGGCGCTCGGCGTCGGCAAGGGCGAGCTCGGTGTCGACCGGGGTTTGCGGGTCGAGTGGATCCTCGTGAATGCCGTCCACTTCCGTCACGAAAAGCAGCTTGTCGGCGGCCAGCGCGATGGCCGTGCTGGTCGCGACGTCTTCCATCGTCAGGTTGAAGGCTTCGCCGGTCGGCGAGAAACCGAACGGCGAGAGCAGCACCATGGCACCGATGTCGATGGCGCGTCGAATGGCGACGGCGTCGACCTTGCGCACGACGCCGCTGTGAATGAAGTCGACGCCGTCGACGATGCCGACCGGCCGCGCTGTCAGGAAATTGCCCGATACGACGCGCACGATCGCGTTGGCCATCGGCGTGTTCGGCAACCCTTGCGAGAAAGCGGCTTCGATCTCGAAGCGCAGCTGACCGGCCGCTTCCTGGGCGCTGTCGAGTGCCACCGCATCGGTGATGCGCAGGCCATGGCTGAAGCGCGACTCGTGGCCCTTGGAGCGCAACTGCTCGTTGACCTGCGGACGAAAGCCATGCACGAGTACGAGCCGGATACCCATCGCATGCAGGATCGCCAGATCCTGCGCGAACGACGGCAGCTTGCCGGCGGCGACCAGCTCACCGGCGATGGCGACGACGAAGGTCTTGCCGTGGTACGCGTGGATGTGTGGCGCGACCGTGCGAAACCAGGGAACGAAGGTATGCGGAAAGACGAGGTTCACGGCGCTTCGACGTTCGGCAGGGAGGTACCGAAAACTGGCGGCGATTCTGTCACGCGCTCACGACCATGCGAGCGGATCGGTTCCCGGTGGCGACGACCGACGGGCATAGCGCGCGGACGTCGCCGAGAAACGGGCGGCATGGCGCAGCGCGACGAGACGGCCGAAGCCCGAATCGCTTGTCTCCATCTGCGCGTCGAAGTTTGCGCGCGGCACGGCGAAGCCGTTATCGATGCGACCGAGCTCGCGCAGCCACAGCGCTGTTCGCGCCAGCGATACCTGGACGTGCCAGCTGCCGCCCTCGCGCTGCTGGCGCCACAGCGCCGCCTGCGCGCCGAAGGCGAGCAGGAAGCCCGAGGCCATGTCGAGGATCTGCATCGGCAAGGCCTTCGGCGCGCGGGACCCGGCAGCGTCCGCCTCGTCGGCATTGAAGCCGGTCGCCGTCTGGACCAGCGAATCGAAGCCGCGTCGCGCTGCCCACGGACCTCGTCGGCCATACGCGGAGAGCGAGACATAGACGATGCCCGGGCAGCGCCGGGCGACATCGTGCGGGCCGAAGCCGAGCTCGAGGAGCGCGCCCGGGCGATAGCCTTGCAGAAAGACGTGCGACGCCTTCAGCGCCTCGCTGAAGGCGTCGCGATCGGCGTCGTCGCGAAGATCGGCGAGGGCAGAGCGCTTGCCGCGGCTGGTGTCGGCGATCGCCTCGATGTTCGGCAGGTGCGGCGAGTTGACGAGCATCACGTCGGCCCCGTAAGCGGCCAGCGTTCTGCCGCCGACCGGGCCGGCGAGGATCCGCGTCAGGTCGAGGACGCGCAGGCCTTGCAGCGGCCGCGCGTCGGTCGGTAACACGGACCACGCGCGCGGCGCTGCATCGCCGATGCGTTCGATTTCGACCAGCGGCAACTCCGCGACAGCGGCGTGTTGCGGATGCCGCCGCCACGTCTCGAAGCTGCGCAGCGCGGCGACCACCAGCCCGGCCTCTGCCGCCGCTGCCTCGAAGCGTTCCGCCGACCAGCTGGTCAGCGCGGAATCGATCGTGGCTCGTTCGGTGTGCGGCCCTGTTGGCAGCCCGAGCAGGCGAAGGACGCCGTCGCGGTGGTGCTCGAAATTGGTGTGCAGGCGAACGAAGCCACCCGAGCCGCCCAGGCCACAGGCGTAGATTCCCGCCAGCCGATCCCAGAGCTCGGGCTTGCGGCCGTCAAGAGTGAATGCGCCGCAGCACTCGAGCGCCGCCTCGCGCATGTCGATCGACACGTCCTGCACGAGCCCGTTGCGGTGTCGCCCGATCTCCGTGGCCACGAGAGCCGCGGCGCCGAGCGAGGCCTGTGCTGCCGTGCCAACGGCGAACGAGGATGGCAGCACCGGATCGGCGCCCGACAGATGCAGGCGATGACTGGCATCGGGCAGCCCGGCCGAAGCCCAGACCGCAGCGACCGCCCCGGTTGCGGAATCGCTCATCCGTCGCAGTATGCCCACTCGTCTGCCCGTTCGCAGGGGGCCGCGCCGACAAAGGCCCGGTCATCGCCTGACGAGGGCTCGGGATAATCGCGTGTGCTCCCGCCGATCGAATTCCCCGAGGCGCTGCCCGTCTCGGCGCGGCGCGACGACATCGCAGCCGCCCTGAACGCGCATCAAGCGATCATCGTCTCCGGCGAAACCGGCTCGGGCAAGACCACCCAGTTGCCCAAGGTTGCGCTGATGCTCGGGCGCGGGCGCGGGAACGGCGGCGGCCTGATCGGCCACACCCAGCCGCGCCGCATCGCCGCGACGAGCGTCGCCAAGCGGATCGCCGAAGAGCTGAAGACGCCGCTCGGCGAGGTCGTCGGATACAAGGTGCGCTTTCAGGATCGGCTGTCGGCGGGGGCCAGCGTCAAGCTGATGACCGACGGCATCCTGCTCGCCGAGACGCAGAGCGACCCGCTGCTGCGCGCCTACGACACGATCATCGTCGACGAGGCGCACGAGCGCAGCCTGAACATCGATTTCCTGCTCGGCCACTTGCGCCAGATCATGCCGCGCCGGCCCGATCTGAAGATCATCGTCACCTCGGCGACGATCGATGCCGAGCGCTTCGCTGCGCACTTCGCGTCGCCATCCGGGCCGGCGCCGGTGTTGCAGGTGTCGGGGCGGCTCTATCCGGTCGAGATCCGCTGGCGGCCGTTCGTCGAAGGCCGTGACTACGACCTCGGTGACGCGATCTGCGACGCCGTCGACGAGCTCTGGCGAGGGCCGCAGGCCGCCGGCGTAGGCGACGTGCTGGTTTTCCTGCCCGGCGAGCGCGAGATCCGCGATACCGCCGAGCGCTTGCGCAAGCATCACCCGCCCGGCGTCGAGGTGCTGCCGCTGTTCGCGCGCCTCAGCCCGCAACAGCAGGACGAGGTGTTCGCGCCGCACAGTGCGCGCCGCATCGTGCTGGCCACCAACATCGCCGAGACCTCGCTC
>JALYSL010000216.1 GCA_030854825.1 Pseudomonadota bacterium | reverse complement strand
TCGACGATGCCGCGCTCGGCGGCGAGCTCGCTCGGCACGTGGACCCGCGGCGGCCTCGCATCGGCGGTTTGCTGGAGCGCGCTGGCGCGGCGGACGATGGCGTCGGAGGCATAGATCGGCACGTCGGCGATGCGCTCGAGCGCAGACGGCGCAGCGGCATCGATGGCGACGCTCTGCGCGGCCGATGCATCATGGCCTTCGAGGCGCGCGGGAATCGTCGTCACGTCGCCGAGCGCTGCGGCGCGAACCTCTTCCGAGGTCTCGAAGCCGAAGCCCGGCAGCCCGAGCAGATTGCCGAGGACACGAAGCACCTTCCACGCCGGACGCGCCTCGCCTTTCGGCTTGACGACGCCGTGAAAGCTCTGCACACGACCCTCGGCATTGACGTAGGTGCCCGAAGTCTCGCTGAACGGCGCGATCGGCAGCAGGACGTCGGCAAGTTCGTCGCCGGGTACCGGCTTGAATGCCGTGAGCAAGACGACCATCTCGGCGCCGCGCAGAGCGGCGGCGGCGGCGGCGCCGTCGGCCGAATCGAGTACGGGCTCGGCGTTCAGGAGAACGAATGCCTTCAGCGGCGTGTTCTTCGCCAGCATGCGCGCGGCAGCCAACCCGCTCGTGCCAGGCAGCGCCTGGACGAGCTCGGCACCGACGGCGTTGCCGCCTTCGACCAGCCAGCCGAAGGTGGCGCCGGTGTGCTCGGCGATCCAGCGCCCGAGTTGCTCGATCTTCGCGACGTCCGGATGCTGTGCAGCAGCATTGCCGAGCAGCACCGCTTTTCGTTCTCCGCTCAGCAAGGCGGCGGCGATCGCCTTGGCTCCGTCGCTGTCGTGGCCCGGAGTCGGCGCAACGAGGCCCTTGGTGCCGGCGATCGCTGCGGCGATGTCAGCGAGCACCTGCAGCCAGCCGCTCGGCGCGACGGCAAGGCTCGGTCCCATGGGCATCAGCCAGTCGTCGCGCAAGGCGTGCAGGCTCATGACCTTGGCGCCCTTCTTCGCTGCCTGACGAAGGCGTTGGGCAAAGAGCGGATGGTCCTTGCGCAGGAATGAACCGATGACGAGGACACGCTGCAGATCGGTGAGCGAGGCGATCGAACGGCCGAGCCAGCGCATGCGCGTGCCCGAGGACGGTGCGCTTTCGCGCAGGCGCGTGTCGATGTTCTCGCTGCCCAGGCCGCGCATCAGCTTGGCGAGCAGGTGCAGCTCTTCGACGGTGCTGATCGGCGACGCCAGAGCGCCGACGCTCTCGGGTCCGTGCTCGACCGAAATCTGCGTCAGGCCGCGCGAGACGTAGTCGAGCGCGGCGGTCCACTCGACCGCCTTCCACTCGCCGCCCTGGCGGATCATGGGCGTCGTCAGGCGCTCGGGCGAATTGAAGGCTTCGTACGAGAAGCGGTCACGGTCGGCCAGCCAGCATTCGTTGACGTCTTCGTTCTCCAGCGGCACGACCCGCATGACCTGCGCACCCTTGACCTGCACGATCAGGTTGGCGCCGGTCGAGTCGTGCGGGCTCACGCTCTTTCGGCGCGAGAGTTCCCAGGTGCGAGCGCTATAGCGAAAGGGCTTGCTCAAGAGCGCACCCACCGGACAGATGTCGATCATGTTGCCCGAGAGCTCGGAGTCGATCGTCTCGCCGGCGATCGTCGTGATTTCCGAATGCTCGCCGCGATGGATCATGCCGAGCTCCATCACGCCGGCCACTTCCTGGCCGAAGCGGATGCAGCGCGTGCAGTGGATGCAGCGGTTCATCTCCTTCATCGAGATGAGCGGGCCGACGTCTTTCGGGAAGACGACGCGCTTGTCTTCGTCGTAGCGCGACGAAGACGCGCCGTAGCCCACCGCCAAGTCCTGCAGCTGGCACTCGCCGCCCTGGTCGCAGATGGGGCAGTCGAGCGGGTGGTTGATGAGCAGGAACTCCATGACCCCCTGCTGCGCGTTGATCGCCTTGTCGCTCTTGGTCTTGACGACCATGCCCTGCGTGACCGGGGTGGCGCACGCCGGCATCGGCTTGGGCGCCTTCTCGATGTCGACGAGGCACATGCGGCAATTGGCCGCGATCGACAGCTTCTTGTGATAGCAGAAGTGCGGGATGTAGGTGCCGACCTGATCGGCCGCATGCATGACCATGCTGCCTTCGGCTACCGAGACCTTCTGGCCGTCGAGCTCGATCTCGATCATGGCTTCACCAGCTGCTTCAGCTCGGGCGAGGCTTCGTCGCGAGTCGCCATGCCGTATTGAAGATTTCGCGCCGCCGCCGTCAGCGCCGGATTCGGCGAGTCGGCCGGGC
>JALYSL010000205.1 GCA_030854825.1 Pseudomonadota bacterium | reverse complement strand
GGCAAGCTCGTGAACTCCTTGCACCAGCGCGTCACCATCTCGATGTACTCGGGCACCTGGCCGACGGCCGAGCCCATGCCGCGCTCGCTCATGCCGTGCGGGCAACCGAAGTTGAGCTCGACGCCGTCGCAGCCGGTGTCTTCGACCTGCGGCAGGATTGCCTTCCACGCTTGCTCCTCGCACGGCACCATGATCGAGACGACCACCGCGCGGTCGGGCCAGGCCCGCTTGACGCGCGCGATCTCGGCGAGGTTGGTCTCGAGCGGCCGGTCGGTGATGAGCTCGATGTTGTTGAAGCCGATCAGGCGCCGGTCCTGCGCGTAGAGCGCGGCGTAGCGCGGCCCGTTGACATTGACGATCGGTGGCCCGGCTTCGCCGAGCGTCTTCCAGACCACACCGCCCCAGCCCGCCTCGAAGGCGCGGATGACGTTGACTTCCTTGTCGGTCGGCGGCGCCGAGGCGAGCCAGAACGGGTTCGGGCTGGCGATGCCGGCGAAGGTGGTGCGAAGGTCGGCCATGGTGGTCGTGTCTCGAATCAGGCGATGTGGCGAACGCGTTCGAAGGGTGCGCCGTCGCGCACCATGCCGAGCGCGCGATCGATCGAATGCGCCGCGATCTTGCCGTGCTCGACGGCCTCGACCGTCAGGTCCTGGCCGCCGAAGGTGCAGTCGCCGCCGGCCCAGACGCCGGTCAGCGAGGTGCGGCCTTCGCCGTCGACGGCGATGCGGCCGCCGCGCAAAGCCAGCGTCGCCAGTTGCGGATCGGCGAGCACCAGCATCTGGCCGATCGCCTTCAGCACGGTGTCGGCGGCGATGCGCCAGCGTTTGCCGGTCGCCTCGAGCTTGCCGGCGACCTCGTGCACGTGCGAGAACGTCGCGCCTTCGACGTGGCCGGCATCGGCATCGAGCGATTCCAGCACGCTCCAGGTGCGGATCGTCACGCCGTTCTTCTGCGCCCATTCGCGCTCGTAATCGGAGGCCGGCATGCGCGATTCGTCGCGCCGGTAGACGATCGTCACTTCCTCGGCGCCGAGGAGGCGCGACTGCACGGCGGCGTCGATCGCCGTCATGCCGCCGCCGATAACGACGACGCGCCGGCCCACCGGCACCGCGGCCACCTCGTTCGCCTGGCGCAACCCGGCGATGAACTCGACCGCGTTGCCGACGCCCGCGGTGCGCTCCGCGGCCAAGCCGAGCGCATTCACGCCGCCCAGGCCGAGGCCGAGGAAGACGGCGTCGTATTGCGCGCCGAGATCGGTCAGCGTGAGCTGCTCGCCGATCGCCTGCCCGTGGCGCAGTTCGATGCCGCCAATCGAGAGCAGCCAGTCGATCTCCTTCTGCGCGAAGCCGTCAGCGGTCTTGTAGGTCGCAAGACCGTATTCGTTGAGGCCACCGGCCTTGGCCCGCGCCTCGAACACCGTCACGTCGTGACCGAGCTTGGCCGCTCGGTGGGCGCACGAAAGACCCGCTGGGCCGGCGCCGACGACCGCGATGCGCTTGCCCGTCGACGCGTCCCGGCGAAACAGCGGCACGCCCGGCGCCTTGAAATACGCATCGGTCGCATGCCGCTGCAACAGGCCGATCTCGACCGGCTTGTCTTCGTTGGTGTTGCGCACGCAGGCCTGCTCGCACAGCACCTCGGTCGGGCAGACGCGCGCGCACATGCCACCGAACACGTTGGCATCGAGGATCGCCTTGGCAGCGCCACGCAGGTTCTCCTCGCCGATGCGGCGGATGAACGACGGGATGTCAATGCCGGTTGGACACGCCGTGATGCAGGGGGCGTCGTAGCAGTAGTAGCAGCGCTCGGCCTCGATCAGCGCCTGCGCCTTGGTGAGCGGCGGATGCGCGTCGGCGAAGTTGCGTTCGTATTCGGCGCCGCCGAGTCGACCGGCGCGGATGTCGGGCAGCGGCATCGGTCAGGCGGCGCGCGCGACGGCTGTCGGCACGTGACGCTCGGCTTGGCGCTTCAGCGCTTCGAACATCGGCGCGAAGGGAGGCCGATCGACGTAGCGCCCGGCACCGCGCTGCGTGCGCAGATCACCGTCCATCCAGACGATCCTGCCCTGCGACATCGTCACCTTCGCCAGGCCCGTGACCTTGCGGCCTTCGAAGATGTTGTAGCCGACGCGCGAGACGCTGCCCGCGGTGGTGATGGTCTTGGTCGCGCTCGGATCCCAGACGACGAGATCGGCATCGCCGCCCGGGGCGATGGCGCCCTTTCTCGGGTAGAGGTTGAAGATCTGTGCCGCGTTGGTCGAGGTGACACGGACGAACTCGTTCGGCGTGAGGCGCCCCGAATTCACGCCGGCGTCCCACAGCACCGACATGCGGTCCTCGACACCGGCACAACCGTTCGGGATCTTGCTGAAATCGTTCTTGCCCGCACCTTTCTGCTCGCCGCAGAAGGCGCAGTGATCGGTCGCCGTGGTCTGCAAGTGGCCGGCGGCGAGCGCGCCCCAGAGCGCTTCCTGATGGTGCTTTTCCCGAAACGGCGGGCTCATCACGTGCGCCGCGGCGATGTTCCAGTCGGGGTTGCGGTAGACCGAATCGTCGATCGTCAGGTGCCCGGCCAGCACCTCGCCATAGACGCGCTGGCCGTGGCTGCGCGCGCGGATGATGGCCTCGACCGAGTCGGCGCTCGAGACGTGCACGATGTAGAGCGGCGTGCCGAGCACCTCGGCGATGCGAATGGCGCGCTCGGCCGCTTCGGCCTCGACCGCCGGCGGCCGTGACAGCGGGTGCCCTTCCGGCCCGGTGATGCCGGCCGCGACCAGGCGCTTCTGCATCTGGAACACGAGCTCGCCGTTCTCGGCATGCACGGTCGGCAGGGCACCGAGCTCGAGGGCACGGGTGAAGCTGTTCACCATGACCTCGTCATTGGCCATGATGGCGCCCTTGTAGGCCATGAAGTGCTTGAAGCTGTTGACGCCGTGCTCGTGAACGAGCGTGCCCATGTCGGCGTGCACGGTGTCGTCCCACCAGGTCACGGCGACGTGGAAGCTGTAGTCGGCGGCCGACTTCTCGGCCCAGCCGCGCCAGTTCTTCCATGCGTCCATCAGCCGCTGCTGCGGGTCGGGGATGACGAAGTCGATGATCATCGTCGTGCCGCCCGAGACGCCGGCCGAGGTGCCGGTATAGAAGTCGTCCTTCGCGACGGTGCCCATGAACGGCAGCTCCATGTGCGTATGCGGGTCGATGCCGCCCGGCATCACGAACGCGCCGCCGGCATCGACGATGACCGCGCCGGAAGGTGCCTGCAGATCGGGGCCGACGGCGCGGATCAGGCCGCCCTCGCAGAGCACGTCGGCGGGCACGCTCGCCTCGGCATTGACGACGGTGCCGCCTCGGATCAGGACGCTGCTCATGGCTTTTTCTCCAGACTGGAATTCACGCGACCGCAATCGTCTCGGCGCTCTTGCCGACCACCGGCAGCTCGTTCGCCTTGGCGAGCATGGCCTGGTACAGCACGTTGCCGCCGGCCGCTATCCATTCCGGCTTGGCGTCTTCGATCTCGTTGTGGCTGATGCCGCCGACGCAGGGCACGAAGATCATCGCCGTCGGCGTCACCTTGCTCATGTAGCAGGCGTCGTGGCCGGCGCCGGAGACGATCTCGCGCGTCGAGTAGCCGAGCCGCTTCGCGCCCGAGCGAACCATCTCGACGCAGCTCTCGTCGAAGTGGACGCAGTCGTACTGGAAGATCTGCTTCAGGTCGTGCTCGAGGCGGCCGGCCGCCGCGATCTTCGCGACGCCCTCCTTCAGCTCGGCGTCCATCTTCGTCAGCTCGTCGTTGACGGGGCAGCGGAAGTCGACGGTCAGGAACGTCTTGCCCGGGATGACGTTGCGCGAATTCGGAAAGACGTTGAGCATGCCCACGGTCGAGACGGCAAGCGGCGCGTGCCTGAGGCCGATCTCGTTGACGAGTTGCACGACTTTCGCGGCGCCGAGAAGCGCGTCGCGGCGCACGCCCATCGGCGTCGGCCCGGCGTGCGAGTCTTGCCCCGTGAGCACGAGCTCGTACCAGCGCTGGCCTTGCGCGTCGGTGACGACGCCGATCGTCTGCCCTTCGTGCTCGAGGATCGGGCCTTGCTCGATGTGCGTCTCGAAGAAGGCGTGCACCGGCCGGTTGCCCATCGGCTCGGCGCCGAGGTAGCCGATGCGGGCCAGCTCCTCGCCGATCGTCTTGCCTTGCTGGTCGGTGCGCGAATGGCCGTAGTCGAGCGTGAAGACGCCGGCGTAAACGCCCGAGCCGACCATCGCCGGGGCGAACCGCGAGCCTTCCTCGTTGGTCCACACCGACGCTTCGACAGGCCGCTCGGTCTCGATCTTCAGATCGTTCAGGGTGCGAATGACCTCGAGGCCGGCGAGCACGCCGTAGACGCCGTCGAAGCGACCGCCAGTCGGCTGGCTGTCGAGGTGGCTGCCGGTGCCGACCGGGGCGAGGTTGTTGTTGCGGCCCGGGCGGCGGGCAAAGATGTTGCCCATCTGGTCGACCTTGACGGTGCAGCCGGCGTCCTTGCACCACTGCACGAACAGGTCGCGGCTCTGCTTGTCCAGGTCGGTCAGGGTGAGGCGGCAGACGCCGCCCTTGGGCGTGGCGCCTATCTTCGCCATTTCCATCAGGCTCGCCCACAGGCGATCGCCGTTGATCTTCATGTCAGCCATGTCGCGCTCCCATCGAATCCAGAGATTTCATGGTTATGCACGCTTAGGCGACGTTCGTCCATCGGTGCAATGCCAAGGCCGTGCGCGGAGAAAGGGTGCCCGCGGCGCCGGCTCGCCATCAGGCGGCCGCCGGCGAGCGCACATGCTCCGGCCGAACACCCATGCCGAGCAACCGCGCTGCAAGGCGCTGCAGGGTCGGCACCGCCGTGACGACGCGCAGCGGCAGCGGCAGGTGCAGCTCGGCGTTGCCACTCAGCACCGGCACAAGGACGTTGTTCTGGATCGCCACCTGCATCGCCTGCGTCGCCTGGGTCGGCCAGAGTCGACGCCGGCGAACCGCATCGAGATCGTGGTCGCTGACGCCGCCGGCGCGCAGCTTCGCGGCCAGGGCATTGGCGGTGGCCACCGCGTCCTGGATGGCCAGGTTGATGCCGACGCCGCCCACCGGCGACATCGCGTGCGCCGCGTCGCCGATGCAGAGCACGCCCGGCTTCGACCAGCGCCTCAGCCGGTCGACCATCACGGTGAGCAGCTTGACGTCGTCCCACGAACGCACGTCGGCGATGTGCGGCGCCAGGATCGGCGCGGCCTCGATCACCTGGGCGCGAAAGACCTCGATCGGTTGCTTCTGCAGCGCCTCGGCGCCGCCCTTGGCAACGACGAAGGCGCATTGCCAGTAGTCGCCGCGGTCGAGCGTGACCACCATCCGGCCCGGTGCGATGCGGGCGAGCGTGTCGTCGAGCGCGGCCGGGTCGCGGGCAACGCGAAACCAGAGCACGTCGATCGGCGCACCGACGTCTTCCACCTCGAACCCGGCCGCGGCGCGCACGGTGGAATGGCGGCCGTCGCAGCCGATCGTGCAATCGGCGCGAACCTCGAACTCCCCTTCGGCGTCGCGACCGTGAACGCCGAGCACACGTCCGTCCGCTTCGATCAGGACAGTGGCCTGGGCCCGCATGCGCAAGGTGAACGCCGGCAGCTTCTTCGCCTCCGCAGAGAGGAAATCGAGGAACTCCCACTGCGGCATCATGGCGATGAAGGCATAGCGCGCCGGCAGGCCGCTGAAGTCGCCGATCTGGATGTGCTCCTTGCCGAACCAGCCGCCGATCTTGCGCAAGGGCTGATGCGGCCGCATCAGGAAGGCATCGAGCAGGCCGAGCTCGTCCATGATGCGCAATGTCGACGGGTGCACCGTGTCACCGCGGAAGTCGCGCAGGAAATCGCCATGCTTTTCGAGCACGGTGGTCGTGACGCCGGCGCGGGCCATGAGGTAGCCGAGCATCATGCCGGCCGGCCCGCCGCCGACGACGCAGCACCGTGTGAGCGGGGTTCGTTCGTCAGTCATCGGCAGGTGGGATGAGGCGCGGCCACGCGGCGATTTTGCGCTGCTCGCGACCGGCTGCCGCTCAGAGCTTTTGCGCCGGATCCCAGTGCTCGGCGATCTTGCCCGACTCGATGCGGAACACGTTTCGAGAACGCCTCGACCAAGGCGGCCCGACCGGTGGCGACGTTCGGGTTGTGCTGGATCTAGCTTTCGGCCAGGTACTTGTCGGCGAGCTCCACGGGCGGCGAGCGCCTCGGGCTCGAAGTCGATCAATCGACCGGCACCGCGGGTGCGGCCGGCTCGACCCGATGCTTCCAGCGCAACAGCCCGGCCGAGTAGGCGGCGTAGTAGCCCGCGAGCATTCCGAAGAGCAGCAAGGTCAGGGGGCTGCGACCGAGGTCGGCCGGCGAGCCGTCGGCCAGCGCACCGATCCCATACAGTTGCGCGTAGCGCCAGCCGAGGCGGGCGATCAGCAGCACCGAGAGGGCGACGCCTAGATACGCGTTGGGCGTGTAGAAGAGGCCTTCCGCCGTGGCCTCGAAACGAGTCAGCCGCAGGCCGACGAAGCCGAGGCCGACACCAACGCCGATACCCGCGAGCAGGGCGAGCAGCGTCGCCGGCTTCGCCAGGGCGATGAAAAGGAGCAGGAGTGCGAGAAGCGGAAAAATGACGACCGAGAGCCAGGGCCGGACGTTCGACAGGCGCTGCCGGCCGACCATCCGCCGCACCCGCGAGGCCATGCGCCAGACGATGAATACAGCGACCCCGAGCGTGACCGCCAGCGACGGATGCAGCGACGCCGCCATCAGCGGCATTCCGGCGCGAGGCCGCCGACGGCGGCGATGAGCGCGCGCTGCGTCGCCGCGTCGACCGGACGATGCCGGCGCGTCGCGCTCGCCGGATGGCGGCCGAGGAAGTTTCCGCCAGCGCGATCGAGTGCCGGACGAATCGGCCGCGCCATGAAGCCGCCGCCACAGTTGGGGCAGACATCGCCAAGCACGCTCTCGACGCAGGCGGCGCAGAACGTGCATTCGAAGCTGCAGATGCGCGCCTCGACGGACGCCGGTGGCAGCGTCTTGTCACAGTGTTCGCAGGTGGGACGAAGCTCGAGCATGTCTCCCTTTCCTTCAAGCGCCCGCCAAAAAAACGCCCCGGACGGTATCACGGCAGCCGCATCGGCTTGCTCAGAAACCGCGAGCCGGCGAGAACGAAGCGCCACGGCAACTCACGCGACTTGCTGATGCCGATCCGGGTGCCTGCGGCGACCGCGACCGAGGCGTCGGTGGCGTCACGCGGGACGATTCGAAAGGGCGTGCGGTCGAGCCGCAGGCCGTTCATGGCATGGGTCACGCCGAGCGCCTGACAGAGGCGTCCTGGGCCGGAGCAGAGAAGGCGCTCATCGTGCAGGCCACGGCGCGAGCGCATGCGCTCGAGACCGCGCGTGGGTTCCAGCGCGCGGATCAACACGCCGGCGCCGTGGCCGCTCGGCATGCACGAGAAATTCAGGCACCAGTGAATGCCGTACGAGCGGTAGACGTAGACCCGACCCGGCGCGCCGAACATCACCGCGTTGCGCGCCGTCTTGCCGGCGAAGCTGTGCGACGCCGGATCGGTCTCGTCGTAGGCCTCGGTCTCGACGATCCGGCCACCGACACCGTCGACGAAGACGCTGGCGCCGATGAGCTTGCGCGCGAGCTCGGTCGAAGCAGCGTGGAAATCGATTCGGGACATGAGAAGAGGATATCGTCGGCGCCCGCGTCGATAGAATTTGCCTGCCCCCGAGTCGCCTCATTCGTGTCCGATCGCCGCAAGGTCCTGCCGCAATACGTGCTGCCCAAGCGCGGTCTCACCGCTTTCGCCGGCCACGTCGCCTCGCGCGAGCGCGGCGCGACGACGACACGACTGGTGCGCTGGTTCGTGCGCAAGTACGGGGTCGACATGGGCGAGGCGGCCAATCCCGACATCACCGCCTACGCCAGCTTCAACGACTTCTTCACTCGGGCCCTGAAGCCCGGCGCGCGGCCGATCGCCGCGGCGGCGCTGGTCTCGCCGGTCGACGGCACGATCAGCCAGTTCGGGGCGATCGAGCACGACCAGATCGTCCAGGCCAAGGGGCATCGCTATTCGACGACGGCGCTGATCGGTGGCGATCGGGCACTGGCCGAGCGCTTTCACGACGGCAGCTTCGCGACGCTGTATCTGAGCCCGAAGGACTACCACCGCGTCCACATGCCTTGCGACGGCGTGCTGACGCGGATGATTCACGTGCCGGGTGCTCTGTTCTCGGTCAATCCGCTGACCGCACGCGGCGTGCCGGGCCTGTTCGCGCGCAACGAGCGCGTCGTTTGCGTCTTCGAGTCGGCCGAGCTAGGCACCTTCGTGCTGGTGCTCGTCGGCGCGACCATCGTCGGCAGCATGGCGACAGTCTGGCACGGCCCGGTCAACGCGCCGCGGGTGCGCCGGGTTCGCGAGTGGCACTACGCCGATGGCGAAGTCGCCTTGAAGCAAGGCCACGAAATGGGCCGCTTCATGCTCGGCTCGACGGTCGTGCTGCTGTTCGGCAAAAACGCTGCCCTGCGCTTCGACCCGTCCTGGCAACCCGGTGGCTCGCTCCGGCTCGGCCAGGCGATGGCCGAGACGCGCTGAGGCGCGGGTCTCGCTCAACGATGCGCGCCGTCTTCGTCGATGCCAACGCGGCGCTGCGCGCGCTGGCCGAGCGGATCGGCCCGGCCGTGCTGCCAGCGCTTGAGCTCGGCTTCGGGGCGCCGGGCATCGCGCCCGACGCCTTGCCCGACATGCTCGGCGCCGCGCAGATCGCGGTCATCGACCACACGGCGTTGCCGGTCGACGTCGCACGTCGCTGCCATGGGCTGGCCCACGTCGTCTTTCTCGGCACCGGCGCGCGCAGCTACATGGATCCGGGAGCGCTCGCCGGGATCGGCATCGCCGTGCACGTCATCAAGGGCTACGGCGACACGGCCGTGGCCGAATGCGCGATCGGCCTGCTGTGGGCAGCGGCACGCGACGTCGCGGCGATGGATCGGGCCATGCGCCGGGGCGAATGGCTGCGCAGCGAAGGCATGCAGCTCGCCGGCAAGACGCTGGGCCTGATCGGCTTCGGCGGCATCGCCGCCGAGGTGGCGCGGATCGCCCTCGGCTGCGGCATGAAGGTGCTGGCCTGGAACCGCACGCCCAGGTCGTTTGCGGGCGTCGAGTTCGTCGCCATCGAACGGCTACTCGCCGACAGCGACGCGGTCTCGATGCACCTGCTGCTGGACGACGAGACGCGCGGCTTCCTGTCGGCCGGGCGGATCGCATCGATGCGGCCGGGCGCCCTCCTCGTCAACACCGCACGCGGCGCCTTGGTCGACGAAGCGGCGATGGTCGACGCCCTGCGCTCCGGCCAGCTCGGCCATGCCGGTCTCGACGTCTTCGCCATCGAGCCGCTGCCCGCCGGCCACGTGCTGACGACGCTGCCCAACGTGACGCTGTCGGCACACTCGGGCTTTCGCACGCCCGAGGCGAACGAGCGGTTGATCGAGGCGGCCTTCGCGCATTGCAAGCGTATCGCCGGCTTGGCCGGCGACCTCGCGTCCGCCTGATCGCCAACGGCCGGCCGCTTCGGCTGGCAGCGCATTCGTCGGAACTTATGTATGATGAACATCATATGAAGTCGCAATCATCTGTCGCGCGACCTCGAGCCAGCCGCGCCTCGCCGGCAGTGCGTGCCGAGCAGAAGGCCGAAACGCACGAACGCATCGTTCGCGCCGCGGCGGCCTCGATCCGGCGCAACGGCTTCGCCGGTGCAGGCGTCGCCGAGGTGATGGCTGACGCCGGGCTGACGCACGGCGGCTTCTACGCCCACTTCGCCTCGCGCGACGCCATGC
>JALYSL010000175.1 GCA_030854825.1 Pseudomonadota bacterium | reverse complement strand
CGCGCACCCGCGCCGCCTTGCGCGCCAGGTTGACGCGCAGCACCTCGACGAGGCTGCCGATCAGGCTCGAGCGCATCGCCGACTGGTTTCGGGCGATCGGGTTGACGACGTGGACGGGGCTGTCGTTACCTGCGAAGTCGCGCTCCCAGCGTTCGTCGACGAAGCTGAAGCTGATCGTTTCCTGCCAGCCCAGATCGGCCATCTGGTGGCGCAGGCTCGCCACGGTACGCCGCTTCTCGCTCGTCACCCTGGCCTCGATGCGGCCGAGCGGCGGCGCGGCGTCGAGCGTGTCGTAGCCGATCAGGCGGATGACTTCCTCGATCAAGTCTTCCTCGATGCGGATGTCGAAGCGCCAGCTGGGCGGCGTGACGCTGATTTCACCGGCGACGCTCGTCCAGGAGAACCCGAGCCGCGTCATCACGCGTTCGCAATCGATCTGTGTCAACGGCAGGCCAATCACTTTGGCGGCCCGGGCGACGCGAAAGGTCACTGGCGCGAGCTCCGGCAGCTTCACGACCTGATCGTCGATCCGGCCGCAATGCGTCTCCGCGCTGCCGCAGATCTCGACGATGAGCGCGGTGATGCGCTCGATGTGCCGCACGGTTGCCGCCGGGTCGACGCCGCGCTCGAAGCGGTGGCCGGCGTCGGTCGCGAAGTGATAGCGACGCGAACGGCCGGCCACCGCTTCGGGCCACCAGAAGGCCGCCTCGACGTAGACATTCTTGGTCGCGTCCGACACCGCCGTTCGCGCGCCGCCCATGATGCCGGCGAGCGACTCGACGCGCGTGGCGTCGGCAATGACGCCGACGTTCGCGTCGAGTTCGACGGTGTTGCCGTTGAGCAGCTCGAGCGACTCTCCGGGCCGTCCCCAGCGGACCTCGAGCCCGCCTTCGATGGTGTCGCGGTCGAAGATGTGCGTCGGCTGGCCCGACTCGAACATGACGTAGTTCGATATGTCGACGAGCGGCGAGACGCTGCGCTGGCCGCAACGTGCCAGCCGGTCGACCATCCACGCCGGCGTCTTCGCCCGCGTGTCGATGTTGCGTACGACCCGACCCGAGAAGCGACCGCAGAGGTCGGCTGCGTCGACGCTGACGCGCAATATCGAGTCGTCGTCGGCCTTCACGGCGGCAACGACCGGCGTCTTCAAGGGCGCGCCGGTGAGCGCCGCGACTTCGCGCGCCACGCCGTAGACGCTCAGGCAGTGGCCGAGGTTGGGCGTGAGTTTGAGTGTGAAGAGCGTGTCGTCGAGCCGGAGGTGCTCGCGAAGATCGGCGCCGACGGGCGCGGCGTCATCGAGCACCAGCAGGCCGCCGTGATCGTCGGAAAGCTTCAACTCGCGCGACGAGCAGAGCATGCCGAAGCTCTCGACGCCACGGATCTTGCCTACCTCGATACGAAACGGACCGGCGCCTTCCTGCGCCGGCGGCAGCTCGGCGCCGACGCGGGCCAGCGGCACCTTGATGCCGGCGCGCACGTTGGGCGCGCCGCAGACGATGCCGAGCAGTTGACCGTCGCCCGCATCAACCTGGCAGACTCGAAGCCGGTCGGCATTCGGGTGCGCTTCGACCGACATCACCTTGGCCACGACGACGCCGTGAAACGGCGGCGCGGCCGGGCGCAGCGACTCGACCTCGAGGCCGGCCATCGTCAGCCGATCGGCGAGTTCGGCCGTGGCGATCGGCGGATCGCAGAACTCGCGCAACCACGACTCGGGGAATTGCATGCAAGTCTCGGGGCTAGGCGAACTGGCGGAGAAACCGCAAGTCGCCGTCGAAGAAAAGCCGCAGGTCGTCGATGCCGTAGCGCAGCATCGCCAACCGGTCGATGCCCGATCCGAACGCAAAGCCGATCACGCACTCGGCGTCGAAGCCCATGTTGCGCACCACCTGCGGATGCACCTGGCCGGAACCCGAAACTTCGAGCCAGCGGCCTGCCAGCGGCCCGTGCTCGAACATGAGGTCGATCTCGGCGCTGGGCTCGGTGAAGGGAAAGTAGCTCGGTCGAAAACGCAGCTTCAGCTTGGTCGTCTCGAAGAAGGCTTGCATGAAGTCGAGATAGACCGCCTTCAGGTCGCGAAAGCTCACGTTCTCGCCGAGCCACAGACCCTCGACCTGATGGAACATGGGAGAGTGCGTCGCGTCGCTGTCGACGCGATAGGTGCGGCCAGGCGCGATGACGCGAACGTCAGGCATTTTTTGCGCGCCGGCATGACGGCGTGCGTGCGCCTGCGCGTGGCGGATCTGCATCGGCGAGGTGTGCGGGCGCAGGTTGAGCCAGCGGCCTTCGTCGTCCTTCAGATCGACGTAGAACGTGTCCTGCATCGAACGGGCCGGGTGATCGTCGGGGTTGTTCAGCGCCGTGAAGCTGTACCAGTCGGTCTCGATCTCGGGGCCGTCGGCGACATCGAAGCCCATCGACGCGAAGATCGCCTCGATGCGTTCCAGCGCCCGGCTCACCGGGTGGATGCCGCCGCGGCCCCGCGAGCGCCCCGGCAGCGTCACGTCGAGCGCCTGCGCCGCGAGTTGCGCTTCGAGCGCGTGATGAGCGAGATCGGCGCGCCGCTCCGTCAGCGCCGCCTCGATGGCCTGCTTTGCGGCGTTGATCGCCGCCCCGCGCGCCTTCTTCTCGTCGACCGGCAAGGCGCCGAGCGCCTTCAGTTGCTCCGTGACGAGCCCGGTCTTGCCGAGATAGCGCGCCTTCGCATCTTCGAGCTCGGCGGGCGCGGCGGCGCGGGCGAAATC
>JALYSL010000158.1 GCA_030854825.1 Pseudomonadota bacterium | reverse complement strand
ACATCATCCTCATCTACGGCGACGAGAAGAGCTTCGCGCAGATGACCCACGACACGAAGGCGTATGAGCAGATGTACGCCGCCTACGGGCGCTACGGCGCCGACATGCAGGAAGCCGGCGTGCTGCGCGGCGGCGCCGAGCTCAAGCCCACGCTCGCGGCCACGACGGTGCGCGTGCGCAATGGCAAGACCGTGAGCACCGACGGCCCGTTCGCCGAGACCAAGGAGCAGCTCGGCGGCTACTACCTGATCGACGTGCCCAACCTCGACGCCGCCGTGCACTGGGCGGCGCGCTGCCCGTCGGCCGCGTTCGGCTCGATCGAGGTTCGCCCGCTCGGCCACATGGTGAGCGCGACATAGGAAAGGCGCGCCATGACCTTCGTTTTTCCCCTGGTGTCGGCCACCGTCGCCGCCCTGCTCGGCCTGCTCGCCGTGTTACTCGCGGTGCGCGTCATCACCGGCCGCGTCCGCCACGGCGTCAACGCCGGCGACGGCGGCCATGCCGCGCTGGCGCAGGCAATCCGCGCCCACTCGAACCTGGCCGAGCACGTGCCGCTGGCGCTGCTGCTGCTCGCCTTCGCGGAATCAGCCGGCTATGCGCGCTCGATCATCCTCGTGCTGGGCGCGCTGCTGCTCGTGGCGCGGCTGGCCAGCGCCTGGGGCCTCAGCCACTCGCTCGCTGCGTCAGCGCCGCGCCAGGCCGGGGCCGGCATGACGCTGCTGGTGACGGTGATCGCCTCGCTGCTCATCCTCTATCGCGCCGCGCTGATGACGGTGCTCTGAGGCGAGCACCGGCCCGGGCCGATCGGCAAGCTGAGCGCCTTCGATGCTGACGCCGGTCATCGACGGCATCTGCCGCGCCGAAGGGGCACGCCTGCTGGCCGGCCTGATCCGCCGCTTCGGCGACTTCGAGCTCGCCGAAGACGCGATGCAGGACGCGTTCACCAAGGCGCTCGAGGTCTGGCCGGCCGAGGGCCTGCCCACCGCGCCCGCCGCGTGGCTCACCACCGTGGCACGCCGGCGCGCCCTCGATCTGCTGCGCCGGCGCGCAACCGGCCACGTCTACACCGACGAGCCGCCCGACATGGCCGCGCCCGACGCAAGCGATTCGGCCGAGATTGACTCGGCGACGCACTCCGGCGTCGACGACGACCGCCTGCGCCTCGTGTTCACGTGTTGCCATCCGGCGATCGCTTCACCGGCAGGTGTCGCTCGCATTGCGCACGCTGTGCGGCCTGACGACACGCGAGATCGCGCGCGCCTTCCTCGAGCCCGAAGCGACCACGGCGCAGCGCCTGGTGCGCGCCAAGCGCAAGATCCTGGACGCGCGCATCCCCTACGAAGTGCCGTCGCGCGAGCGCCTGCCCGAGCGGCTGGCCGCCGTGCTCGGCGTCGTCTACCTCGTCTTCAATGAAGGCTACGCGACGACCGAAGACGACGGCCTCGTCCGCCCCGATCTGTGCGTCGAGGCGATCCGGCTGGCACGCCTGCTCGTCGAGCTGATGCCCGAAGAGCCCGAAGCGCGCGGCCTGCTCGCCCTCATGCTGCTGCACGATGCGCGCCGGGCAACGCGGCTGGGCAACGACGGTGCGCTCGTGCCGCTCGAGGAGCAGGACCGAACGCGCTGGAACCGCGAGGCGATCGGCGAAGGGCTCGCCGTTCTCGATGCCGCGCTGGCGCAGCGGCGGCGCGGCCCGTACCAGCTGCAGGCGGCGATCGCCGCACTGCACGCGGAAGCGCTGCGTGCCAAAGACACAGACTGGAAGCAGATCGACGCGCTCTACACGGGGCTGTTGCACGAGCAGCCAGGAGCCGTTGTCGCGCTCAACGCTGCCGCGGCGCGAGCGATGGCCGAAGGGCCGCAGCGCGGCCTCGACTGGATCGATGCCATCGCAGCGAGCGGCGAGCTCGCCGACTACCATCTGCTGCCGGCGGCGCGCGCCGACCTGCTGCGCCGGCTCGGCCGGCGCGACGAAGCTGCCCTCGCCTACGACGAAGCGATCGCGCTGACGCGCAATCGTGCCGAGCGGCTCTATCTCGAACGACGCAGAAGCGAGTGCTGCGGCAAAGCCTGACTACGCGGCGATGCGCTTGAAGAACCCGGCCGAGCGCTCGATGACGACGTCGCGCTGCTGATCGACCGAGATCATGTGATAGCTGTCGTCGAGCAGGATCTTCTCGACCGGCGCCTTCACTCTCTTCTCGACGATGGCGACGTTGTCGAGGCTGGCGATGTCGTCGTTCGTCGAGTGGATGACGAGACACGGCGCGCGCACCCGGTCGAGGCGTCGCCGCACGTGCCCCGACAGGCGGATGAACTCGGCGAGCGACGGCCACGGGTTGCCGGGCAGGCCGCCGCCGGCGCTGTCGCCCGAGAGCATGCGGCCGACGATCCATTCGCGGATGCGCTCGTTCTTGATGCCGTAGGGAAACGACTCCATGAACGCGCGCTTCTTGCCCAGGCCGAGCGCGCAGAACGCGGGCAGCAGGAAGGAGAGCCGCGCCACCGCGGGGATGGCCCAGCCGTCGTAGCGGAAGGTCGTGCCGTAGAGGCCCACGCCGTCGACCTCGTCGGGTCGCTCGATCGCCAGTTTCAGCGCCAGCAGCGCACCCATCGACAGGCCGGCGACGAACAGATGGTCGACCTCGCGGCGCAGCCTCGTCGCCGCCGCGTCGACGCTTCGGTACCAGTCGCGCCAGCCCGTGGCGAGCAGGTCGGAGGCGTCGCCGCAATGTCCGGCGAGCTGCACGGCGTTGACGGTGAAGCCCTGCTCGTGCAGGCCGTTGGCAACGAACCGCATCTCGGTCGGCGTGCCCGTGAGGCCGTGGATGAGCAGCACGCCGGAGCGGCCGGCGCGCAAGGTGAAGTCCATCGAGCGGGTCATCGGCGCAATGATCTCAGGACCGCTTGGCCTTGTGCAAGAGCTGGTCGAGCAGGGCCAGTCCCAGATCGATCTCCTCGCCCGTGATGTGCAGCGACGGCGCGAAGGTGATGACGTTCTTGTAGTAGCCGCCGATGTCGAGCACCAGGCCGATCTTGCCGCCGGCGTGCTCGAGCTCGCCGGCAAGACCGATGTCGACCATCCGGTCGACCAGCCGCTTGCTCGGCGTGAAGCCGTCGGCCTCGCAGATCTCGGCGCGCAGGGCCAGGCCGAGGCCATCGACGTCGCCGATCTCGGGGTGGCGCTTCTGCAGATCCTGCAGGCCGGCGAGGAAATGCGCGCCCTTCTTCATCACCATCGCTTCATAGTCGGTCTCGGCCAGCATCTTCATCGTCTCGAGGCCGACCGCCGTGCCGAGCGGGTTGGAGGCGAAGGTGGAATGGGTCGAGCCGGGCGGAAAGACCGATGGCGAGATCAGGTCCTCGCGTGCCCACAGGCCCGCCAGCGGATTGAGGCCGTTGGTGAGCGCCTTGCCGAAGACGAGCACATCGGGCGTCACGCCGAAGTGCTCGATGCCCCAGAGCTTGCCGGTGCGATAAAAGCCCATCTGGATCTCGTCGACCACCAGCAGCACGCCGAATTCGTCGAGCACCTTCTTCAAGCCGATGAAGAAGTTCTTCGGTGGAATGACGTAGCCGCCGGTGCCCTGCACTGCCTCGACATAAAACGCCGCGTACTCGCATTGCCGCGTCTTCGGATCCCAGACGCCGTTGTATTCGGTCTCGAACAGGCGCGCGAACTGGGCGACGCAGTGCTCGCCGTATTCCTCCTTGTCCATGCCCTTCGGGCCGCGGAAGTGGTACGGGAACGGCAGGAACTGGGCGCGTTCGCCGAAGTGGCCGAAGCGGCGCCGGTAGCGATAGCTCGAGGTGATGGCCGAGGCGCCGAGGGTGCGGCCGTGGTAGCCGCCCTCGAAGGCGAACATCAGGCTCTTGCCGCCGCGCGCGTTGCGCACCAGCTTGAGCGAGTCCTCGATCGATTGCGAGCCGCCGACGTTGAAGTGCACGCGCCCCTTCACGTCCCACTTGCGCCGCGCGTCTTCGGCGATCACCCGGGCCAGCTCGATCTTGGTCGGGTGCAGGTACTGGCTGGCGACCTGCGGCAAGGTGTCGAGCTGGCGCTTCATGGCGTCGTTGAGGCGCGGGTTGGCGTAGCCGAAGTTCACCGCCGAGTACCACATCTGCAGGTCGAGATACGGCACGCCGGTGGTGTCGAACAGGTAGCTGCCTTCGCAGCGCGCGAAGATCTTCGGCGGCTCGACGTAGTGGACGGTGTCGCCGAAGGAGCAGTACTCGGCCTCGTCGGCAAGCAGTTGTGCGTCGGTCATGGCTTCGGGCTCTGGCGAGACATTGACGAATTCTGGCTGCCGTTCTGCGCCGCCGACAACTCCGACCACGACGCCAGCGCCTGCCCGAAGTTGGCAACGGCGCGATGCGCAAGATCGTGGTCGAGGCAGAAATCGAGCAGGCGCTTGCTGGCGAAGGTGAGATCGGCACGGCGAGCGACACAGAAGTCGGACGCGCCGTCACCGACCATCAGCACCCAGGTGCCCGGCCCGACCCGCGGCTCACCGGCCCAGGCGCACTTGCAGGTGCCGCTGGCGCTGGTGCAATCGGGCGCGGAGAACGGGAACTCGAGCGTCCAGCGACGCGACGACACGGGAACCAGATGACTCGCAATGATCGGCAAGCCGGTCAGGCCGTGCCGTCGCAAGATCGACCGGATCGCGTAGTCGAGCCCGTCGCTGACGATGGTGAGCGTTGCGCCAGCCCGCTCCACCGCCGCGGCGAAACGCGCGAAGTCGGGGTCGATCGTCATCGCGGCGAGGTGCTCGTCGAGCTCGTCGCGGTTGCAGTCGAGCAGGGCGATCTGCCCAGCCATGCATTCGCGCGAGCCGATCCGGCCTTCGCGCCAGTCGACCTCGAGCACGTCCCAGCCGGGCCGACCGAAACGCATGAGCAGCGAATCGGTAACGTCCTCCTGCGCGATCGTGCCGTCGAAATCGCACAGCACGGCCCACGCCGGGGTCGCCTTCGTCGTCACGGGTGAAAGGTGCACTCTGGGATCGCAGGTCACGGAAGGCTTGGCGCAGGCGCCGGGCCGACGCCGTTCAGGCACCCTTGGCGTCGGTCGACAACGACGGAACGAGCAAGGCGTCTTCGAGCACGTCGCTCAAATGCCCAAGCGTGATGCCGGCCTGGCGCGGATCGAGCTGCTCTTCGGGAATGCGCACCGAGAAACGATCTTCGATGGCGAATACGAATTCGATGAGGGAGAGCGAATCGAGGCCCAGGCTTTCCAGCGTGGAATCGGGGCGGATGCGAATCGCGTCGACGTTGAACTTCTCGGTCAGTACCTCGTCGATCGTGTCGAAAATCTGCATGTTCATGAAACGGCGGGGAAAGGGTGCGGCGAGCGAGAGTGTAAAGAGGCTGTCGTATCCTCCCCTTCGAGCTATCCCACGCATCGCCTGACCGGTACCTGACGCCATGCGCATCCTCCTGGTCGAAGACGACGCCGTGCTGCGCGACGTCATCCGGCGCAGCCTCGAAGATACCGGAAACCGCGTCGACAGCGTCTCGACGCTGGCCGCGGCATCTCACCTCTGGCAGGTGCAGCGCTTCGACGCCGTGCTGCTCGACCTCAATCTCCCCGACGGCAACGGCCTCGCGGCCCTGCACGAGGCACGGGCGCGGGGCGACCGTACGCCGGTGCTGGTGCTGACCGCGAGAAATCGCATCGACGAGCGGATCGCCGGGCTCGACGCCGGCGCCGACGACTATCTGGGCAAGCCGTTCGAGCTCGGCGAGGTCGGCGCCCGCCTGCGCGCGATCGTGCGACGGGCGCGCGGCGTCGAGGCGCCGACCGAAGTCGGCGGCCTGCGCCTGGATCGTGTCGCCGGCCGCTTTTTCGTCGTCACCGCCGCGGCGACGACCGAAATTGAGCTGCCGGCGCGCGAGCATGCGGTGCTGATCGAGCTGATGACGCCACCGGGACGCGTCGTCAGCAAGCGCGGCCTCTCGGAAAAGCTCTCGTCCTTCGACGAGCTCCTGGGCGACAACGCGCTCGAAGCCTTCGTCTCGCGCCTGCGCAAGAAGCTGGTCGGCAGCGGCTCGACCATTCGCACCCTGCGCGGCCTCGGCTACCTGATCGAGGCGGAGAAGACGAGCGCATGAGCCGCGGTGCCCGGCACGAAGGCGCTCCATCGAGCTCGCCGCGCGGCTCGCTGCGCACCCGCATGCTCTGGCGCGTGCTGTTGCCGCTCGCCGCCACCTGGTTCATCGGCAGCGCCATCGCGCTCTACCTGGCCTGGGTGTTCGCCGGCAGCGCCTTCGACCGCGCCTTGCTCGACAACGCCGCCGCCATTGCCGCCAACGTCGGCATGCGCGACGGCCAGCCGGTGCTCAACCTGTCACCGCGCCAGATCGACAACGTTCTCTTCGATCGCGCCGAGAAGGAGTACTTCGTCGTCTTCACCGCCGATGGCCGGGTGCACGCCGGCAACCCCGATCTGGTCCCTGCGCGGCAGCGAAGTGGCCGGCGGTCCGAGCTCTCGAACGGCAACTATGGCGACGTCAGCTTGCGCCTGGCGACATGGCAGGCCGACGGGCCGCCGCCGTTCAGCGTCGTCGTCGGCCAGACGACGCAAGGCCGCACGCAGCTGCTGCGCGGCCTGCTCGCACGCTCGGCGGCGCCGCAAGTCGTGCTGCTGCTGCTGCTCGGCGTCTATCTGCGACGCCAGATCCACCGCGAGCTCGAGCCCCTCGTGCTGTTGCAGCGCGAGCTGGAAGGGCGTGACTCCGGCGACCTCGGCCCGGTCGCGCTGTCGCCCCTCTCGCACGACGTGGAGCACCTTCGCGACGCCGTCAATTCGCTGCTGGCACGCATCGAGCGCGGCGTTCACGCGCAGCGCGAGTTCGCCGGCAACGTCGCGCACGACCTGCGCACGCCACTGGCGGGCATCCGCGCCCTCGCCGAATACGGCCTCGCCCGGGGCGACCCGCAGATCTGGCAACAGCAACTGACACGCATCGTTGCCAGCGAGGAACGGGCCAGCCGGCTGGTCGAGCAGTTGCTCGCGCTGGCGCTTGCCGACGAAGCGCGCGACGGCATCAAGCTCGAGGTCGTGCGTGTCGACGAGCTGGTGCGCCGCGTCGTCCTCGGCTTCGTGTCGCGGGCCGACGCCGCCGGTGTCGATCTCGGCGCCACCGGCCTCGACGCGCCGGTCGCGGCCCATGCGTCGG
>JALYSL010000142.1 GCA_030854825.1 Pseudomonadota bacterium | reverse complement strand
CCACGGGCCTGGGCGATCTCGTCCGAAGGAATCAAGCGTCTAGTGATCGAGGGCCTGTGCGAGATCGTCGATCAAGTCGTCGGCATGCTCCAGCCCGACCGAAACGCGCAGCAGGCCTTGCGGCGTTCTGCTCTCCGGCCCCTCGATCGAGGCACGGTGCTCGATCAGGCTCTCGACGCCGCCCAGGCTGGTCGCGCGCGTGAACACCTCGACATTCGCGGCCACGTTCATCGCCGCGTCCTTGCCGCCTTCGACCTCGAACGACAGCATGCCGCCGAAGCCCGACATCTGCCTTTTGGCGAGCGCGTGGAACGCGTCGTCTTCGAGTCCCGGGTAGTGCACGGCCGAGACCTTGGCGTGCCGGCGCAGGAACTGGGCGACCCTCTGCGCGTTGGCGCAGTGCGCCTGCATCCGATAGGCCAGCGTCGGCAGGCTGCGCATGACGAGCCAGCAGTCGAACGGCGACGGCACCGCGCCGCCGAACAGCTGGGCCGTGCGCAGCTGCGTGAACGCGTCGTCGTCGGCCTTCGTGACGACAGCGCCACCCAACACATCGCTGCGACCGCCGAGGTACTTGGTGGTGGCGTGCATCACCATGTCGCAGCCGAGATCGAGCGGCCGTTGCAGCGCCGGCGAGGCGAAGGTGTTGTCGGCCACGGCCCGGGCGCCGCCCCGATGCGCGATCTCGGCGATGGCGGCGATGTCCACGCACTGGATCAGCGGGTTCGACGGCGTCTCGATCCAGATGATGCGCGTCGCCGGCCGAACGGCCGCCGTCACATCGTCGAGCCGCGTCATGTCGACGAAGCTCGCGCCGACCTGCCATTTGGCGAACAGGTGCTTGAGCACGTTCGCGGTGCCGTGATAGATGTCCTTCGGCGCGACGACGTGATCGCCCGGCTGCAGGCCCTGGAAGATCGCCGTCACGGCGGCCAGGCCGGAGCCGAACGCGGCGCCCGACGAGCCGCCCTCGAGCGCGGCGAGCGCGGCCTCGAGGCCGTTGCGATTGGGGTTGTGGTTGCGCGCGTAGATGAAGCCGTGCGGATACGAGCCGTCGGCGTCGCGCTCGAAGGTCGTCGACAACTGGATCGGCTCGACGACCGCGCCGGTGGACGGGTCGACGCCGTGCCCGGCGTGGACCGCGAGGGTCTCGAAGCGATAGTTCCGCGAAGACTTCATGTCGAGCCCGGTTTGGTGCGATGGGTCGTCATGCGACAAGCATCTCGCGTTGGAAATCGACGACATCGCCGTCGCGAACACCCTGCCAGGCCGGTGCCGGGCGTGACGCCCGCGGCCGGCGCCATCAGCTTCAGGTCGAGGACATCGAGAAAACGACCCATGCTTGGCTCCTCCACACGACGCTTTTCGCACAGTCTAGCGCCGCACGGCCAGGGAACCCGTCGCAACGTCAGCAGCACCGGCGACACCGCAACCGGACAGCATGCACGCCGCGCGCCTTGCAAGCCGACATGATTGACGACGGCTAGCCTGAGCCTGCCCTGCCGGCGACGCATCGCGATGACGCGCGTCGCCGTCGCATGAGCGGGCGTGCCCACGGAGCGCTCGCGAGCGCTCAGGGGCTTGATCGAAGCGATGGATCTGGGGCAGGCCGAAAGCCTGCGGCCAGCGAAACCCAGGTGCTGTTCACATCACGACGGGCAGTGCGAAGGCACCGCCTCGGCGTGCGAACCGGTACGGACTCAGCTCGTCGCCAGCAGCTCCTGCGCGGTCTTGTCGTTGCTTTCGGCCGTCGAAAGTATTTTCATCTGCGCTTCGAACTGGCGCGCCGCGGCGATCATCTCGACCATCGTCTCGACGGCGCTAACGTTGGAGCCCTCAAGGGCGCCGGTCTGCACCTGTGCCGTCGTGTCGGCGGAGAGGTCGCCGCCGTCGGCGGCGCGAAAGAGACCATCGACGCCGCGCGTCAGCGGCGCGTCGGAGGTGACGAGCTTGAGCTTGCCGATGGCGTTGCTGCGGCCCGACGCATCGGTCGCGCTCACCGTGCCGTCGGCGGCGATGCTGGGTACGGTGTTCTGCGGCACCTGGATCGGCCCGCCGTCGCCCAGCACGGTCAGGCCCGAGGTCGTCGTCAGGGTGCCGTCGGAGGTGACGTCGAGCGAGCCGTTGCGGGTGTAGGCCTCGGTGCCGTCGAGACCTTGCACGGCGAGCCAGGCCTTGTCCTTCATGGCAACGTCGAGGCTGCGACCGGTGGCGCTGACGACGCCCGACGATGCGTCGTAACCCGGGGTCGATTCGAGCGCATAGACACGCGTGCTCGCGCCGCTGCCCTGCACCGGCACGGCGCGAAACGCGGAGAGCTCGGCACGAAAGCCGACGGTCGAGACGTTGGCCAGGTTGTTGGCGAGCGTGTCCTGCCGCTGCATGGTCGCTTTCGCGCCAGCCATCGACAGATAGATCATCCGATCCATGCCGAGCTCCTTTCAGCCAGCCGATGGAAACGTCGAACGCAAGGAGCCGGCCGGGCGCCGGGCCGCCCCAAATCCCGGCCCCGCCCCTCGGGAGGCAGCGAACGTAGCCGTGAGCGTGGGGGCACCATTCCTAGCGGAGGTTGACGATGGTCTGCATGATCTGGTCTTCGGTCTTGATGGTCTGCGCGTTGGCCTGGTAGTCGCGCTGCGCCGTGATCATGTTGACGAGTTCGGAGGTCAGGTCGACGTTCGACTCTTCGAGCGCACCGGCCTGCAGCACGCCGAGGCTGCCGTCGCCCGGAACGCCAACGATCGGATTGCCCGAGGCGGCCGTCTGCACCCAGCCGTTGCCACCCACCGGCTCCAGGCCTTGCGGATTGCGAAAGTTGGCGATCTCCACCTGGCCTGCCGGCTTGGTCTGGCCGTTCGAATAGGTCGCGGTGATAACGCCGTTGGCCTCGAACGACACGCCGGTCAGCGAGCCGGCCGCATAGCCGTCCTGCGAGAGATCGGTGACGCCGAACTGCGAGCCGTATTGGGTCGCGGCGGAAACATCGAGGGCGATGCCGCTGATCGGCACGGTCGTCGCGCCAGCGGCGTTGGTGACCGAAGGAATGTCGAGCGCGACCGTACCGACCGGCGCCGTCGGTGCGCCGCCGTTGGTCGGGAAGGTGATCGTCGTCGAGGCCGCCGGGTTGCCGCCCGCCGTCGAGATCGGCGTGCCGTTGGCGGCGACGTAGACGTTCCAGGTATCGGTGCTGGCCTTCTGGAAGTAGTAAGTCAGTGCCACCGACTGGCCCTTGGCGTCGTAGACGGTCTGCGAGGTCGCGTTGTTGTAGGTCGACGGGTCGGCGAAGTTGACCGGTGCGCCCGAGGCCGGCAGGGTCACGCCGGAGCTCGCGTCGAGATTCAACTCCATCGCGATCGTCGTCGTCACCGCCGGGGTCAGGCCCGCTGTCGGCATCTGCAGCGCCGTCGCCGTGCCGGGAATGATGGTGCCCGACGCATCGGCCGGATAGCCCATCAGGCGCTGGCCTTGGTCGTTGACGATGAAGCCGGTGTTGTCGACCTTGAACTGGCCGTTGCGCGAATACGAGATCGCGCCGGCCTTCGTGCTCACCTCGAAGAAGCCGTTACCGTTGATGGCGACGTCGTTCGGGTTGTCGGTCGTCGTGATGTTGCCCTGCGTGAACTGCTGCGACACGGCGGCGAGCGTCGTGCCGATGCCGATCTGGTTGCTGCTGCCGCTCACCGCGTTGGCGTAGACATCGGCGAACTCGGCGCGTCCGACCTTGGCGCCAATGGTGTTGGCGTTGGCGATGTTGTTGCCGATGACGTCGAGGTTCTTGCTCGCCGCGTTGAGACCGGAAAGACCTTGCTGGAAGCCCATGGCGCGTTCTCTTTCAGGAAGAAGAATGAGGATCAGTTCAAAGCAACGACGCTGCTGTAGGGCACGAGGCCCGAGTGCTGCAGCTCGAGGTTGAAGGTGTTGCCGACGGTCGAGACGGCGTCGACGGTGTCGCTCATCAGCGCCGTCGACGGAATCTTGACGCCGCCGCTGGTCGCGGTGACGCGGAAGGTGAGGCCGCTGGCGTTGGTGGCCGTGCCGGCCGGCCAGCCGAAGCTGTGCATGCCGGCCGCTTCGGCGCCGAGGTTGATGGTCTGCACGACGGCACCGCTCGGCGCCAGGATCTCCACCTTCACCGCATCGGCCGGCGTCGCGATCTGAAAGCCCCCTTCGCCGGTGGCGCTGGTCGGGTCGATCGTCATCATGTTGCCGGGCACGACGACGCTGTGGCCGACCAGCGAGGCACCCTGCAGCGCCTGCAGCTGCGTGAACTGCGACGACAGCGACTGCACGGTCGTGTTCAGCGTGTTGATGCCGGTCACGGTGTTGATCTGCGCCATCTGGCTCGTCACC
>JALYSL010000114.1 GCA_030854825.1 Pseudomonadota bacterium | reverse complement strand
GCGACGCCCTGCGCCGGCCCGATCGTTTCGCCGAGCTGTTGCTCGCCTGCGAATGCGATGCGCGTGGCCGGCTCGGCCTCGAAGACTCGGCCTATCCGCAACGGACGCGGCTGCTCGAAGCCTTGCGGCGGGTCGAGGCCGTCGACACGACGGCAGTGGCGGCCAACGCTTCGATGCGCGGACTCGCCGGGCCGGCCGTCGGCGCGGCGATCCATGCGGCTCGCGTCGACGCGTTGCGCGACCTGCCCTAGCCAAGTCCCATCGAAGGGCTCGCGCCGGTGTCGCGCAGGGCCTTGGCGATTCATCACACGAAGTGTCCGATCGCAACGGCGATCAGGCTGATCAGGACGCTGCTCGCCAGTGGAATGAACCAGACGCGCCCGGCGAGGCGAAAGCGAAAATCGCCCGGCAGGCGGCCGAGGCCGAGCTTTTCGAGCCACGGCCCGATCGCGCCGAAGACGACCAGCGCGAGAAAGACGACGGCGAGCCAGCGGATCATTCGCGCGAAGCCCGGCTCACAGGCGATGCCGCCGGTCGCCAAGCGCAAAACCCATCGGTGCCAAAGCCAGACCCTTGGCGAATGCGATCACCTTGAAGAGCTCGCCCATCTCGTGCTCGTTGAGCAGCTTCTGCGCATCGGCGCGTTGGCGCAGCGTCGCGGCTTCGAGCAGCTCGCCGATACCGCAGTTGAGAAGAAAACGGCACTGCGACGTATAGCCGACGACCTCCATGCCGGCATTCTGGCCGGCGAGAGCGATGCCGGTGAAATCGACGTGCGCCGTGATGTCTTTCTTGCCGACGTCGACAAGCGGCTCGGTATCGGCCCGATGGGCGCGGTGGCACATCAGCGTGCCGCCTGAGCGCTGCGGGTGGTAGTACTCGGCTTCGGGAAAGCCGTAGTCGATGAAGAGCGCCATGCCCCGTTGCAGGCGCTCGGCCAGGCTGGCGATGAAGGCTTCGGCCTGTGGATGGATTTCCGTCGTCGTGTCGCCCGGGAAGGCGCTGTCGAACGGCGGCCGCTTGTCGCCGGGCCGGTCGCTCCAGGTGAAACCGGCTTCGACCGGACCGCCGGCGCGCGCGACGCCGCGCTCGAGCCAGCGCGAGCCGTCGAAGTGGAGCAGGTCGACCGGCATCGCGTCGAGCACCTCGTTGCCGATGACGACGCCGGACATCGCGTCGGGCCACGCGTCCAGCCATTGCACGACACCGGCATGCGCCAGCGTCGCCACACGCTGTCGCTCGCGGAGCGGCGCAGCTACCTCGATGATCGAGTAGCGGCGAACGCGGCTGCCGAGCGCGCCGAGCAGCCCGGCCGCGAGTGCGCCCGACCCGGCACCGAATTCCCACAGCTCGTCGCTGCCGCTCGCCGCCATCGCCTCGCCGATCTGCCGGGCCAGCGCCTGGGCGAACAGTGGCGACAACTCGGGCGCGGTGACGAAGTCGCTGCCGCCTTCGGGCATGCGGCCGATGATCCGCCGGCCGCTGGCGTAGTAGCCCAGGCCCGGCTCGTAGAGCGCCATGGCCATGAAGCGGCTGAACGGCAGCCAGCCGCCGCCTGCGTCGATCGCTGCGCCGATCCGCGCCGCGAGGCTCGCCGATACACTGTTCGATTCCACGTCGGCGTGCATCCGCGCATTGTAGAAATCGTGTCTGCCTCATTCGCTTCACAAGCCATGGCCAGCGCTCCGCGAGCGAAGATCTCGGTCGATATCGCCAAGCTCGGCAAGCGCCTGCATCGCCAGGTCGGCCAGGCGATTGCCGACTTCGCGATGATCGAAGCGGGCGATCGCGTCATGGTCTGCGTCTCCGGCGGCAAGGACAGCTACTCGCTGCTCGACCTCCTGATCGAGTGTCGCCAGCGCGCGCCGGCGCCCTTCGAGATCGTCGCCGTCAATCTCGACCAGAAGCAACCCGGCTTCCCGGCGCACGTGCTGCCCGAGTACCTGGCGGCGCGCGGCGTCGACTTCCGGATTGCCGAGCAAGACACCTACAGCGTCGTCAAGCGCCTGGTGCCCGAGGGCAAGACGATGTGCAGCCTCTGCTCGCGCCTGAGACGCGGCGCGCTTTACAAGATCGCCACCGAGATCGGCGCGACCCGGATCGCGCTGGGCCATCACCGCGACGACATGGTGCAGACGCTCTTCATGAACATGTTCTTCGGCGGCCGCATGAAGGGCATGCCGCCGAAGCTGGTGAGCGACGACGGCAGCCACGTCGTGATCCGTCCGCTCGCCTACGTCGCCGAAGCCGACCTCGCGCGCTGGGCCACACACCGCGAGTACCCCATCATTCCGTGCAATCTGTGCGGCAGCCAGGCGAACCTGCAACGGGTCAAGGTCGGGCAGATGCTGCGCGACTGGGAGCGTGAGCATCCCGGACGCATCGACCGCATCTTCCGGGCGATGGGCCACGTCGATGCCTCGCACCTGATGGACCGGAACCTGTTTCCGTTCGCCTCCATCCAAGCCGGAGGCGTGGCCGATCCCGCCGGTGACCGCGCTTTCGATGACGACGACTTCGCCGTCGAGTGCGGCAGCGCGACGATTGCCGGGGTCAGCATCGCCGCGCTGCCGTCGCCGCGGGCGATGCCTGGAGGAGATGCGTAGTGCGGACGATGTGGCTGTCGGCGCTCGGGCTGGCCGCGCTCGCCGGCTGTGCGTCGCTGAACAGCGTCGACAGCGATGTCTCGAGCTTCAGCCGCTGGCCCGCCGGCCGGACGCCGGCGACCTATGCGTTCGAGCGCCTGCCATCACAGCAGGCGCATCCGCAACAGGCGCAGGTGCTCGAAGACGCGGCACGCCGCGCCGTCGAAGGAGCAGGCTTCGCGCCGGTGGCTGAAGGCGCGAGTCCCGACGTCACGATCCAGCTCGGCGCGCGCGTCGCCGAGCTCGACCCGTCGCCGTTCGATGACCCGTTCGGGTACGGCCGATTCGGCGCATTCCATCAGCCGTTCATCTACGGCCGCTACGGGCGCCCGTTGTTCGGGCCGGGTTGGCGCTACGGCTACTGGGGCCCGGGCTACGAGCTGCCGTACTACGAGCGCGAGGTCGCGCTGCTCATTCGCGACAAGCGCAGCGGCGACGCACTCTACGAAGCCCGCGCCCACAGCGACGGCAACTCGGCCGTCGTCACCGACCTGCTGCCGGCGATGTTCACGGCCACGCTCGCCGATTTTCCCAACGGCAGCACCACTCACCCGCATCGCGTTCGCGTCGCGCCGACGAAGTAGCGTCAGCGCGGCGGCGCATCATTTCGGCGCGTCCGCGGCGAGCGAACTCAGGTCGCGCTCGTAGCCTTTCAGCCGTTGCTGCGCTGCTCTGCGCTGAGCCGGCGAGGTGGCGTTGTGCAGCGTCGCCGCGAAGGCGCAGTTGTAGTCGCTCAGCCTGACGGCGTAGCGGCGATAGTCTTCGTTCGGCGAGCGGTCCAGCCGCTGCAGGTAGGCGCCGATCTCGGTATCGGCATCGGCCCGCGTCGCGCCAGAGCCGCCAAGGCGGCGCAGCACGGCGGTGACGTCGTGCTGGCGACGCAACCTCTCGGTGTACGACAGCTCGGCATCGAACGGCGAATCGGCAACCCACTTCTGGACGCTGTCGCGTTGCGCGTCGTCAAGAGAACCATAGAGCTTTTCCGCGCGTTCCACTTCGCGGTCGACGGCCGCTTCGCGCCGGCGGGCCGGGTCGCGCTGCAGGTAGTCGTCGCGCCAGTTCTCGTTGCGCTCGGCGTACTTCTTCTCGACGTTGGCGATCTGCTGCGGCGTCAGGGTCGGCAGCACCTCGGCCACGGTCGGCCGGGCGTGCTCGAATGCGACATCGACGCGGCGACGAATCTCGCCCGCCCAGGCACACATGCGCTCCGGCGTGGTGTTCGCCAGCACCTCGGCTTCGGCGCGGACAAGGAGGTCGGCGTAATCGGGCAGCTGAGTGCGCCGATGCCAGGCAAACCACTCGTCGAGCGCACCGCGAACCCGCAGCGACTGGGCGTCGTTGAAGTCGACATAGCCGTCGAGCCAGCGGAAGGCGAGCGGGCTGCCCTGGTCGTAGCCCAGCTTGAGCGCCACGCCGCAGCCGCAGAGCGTGGCGATGACGATGAGCAGCGCCGCGATAATCGGCAGCCGGAATCGAACGCGGCGCAAAACAGGTGGCGGCATGGTGTTGAACGTCGTGATCATGGCGGCAGGCAAAGGAACGCGGATGCGCTCGGCGCGGCCGAAGGTATTGCACAAGCTCGCCGGTCGTCATTTATTGCAGCATGTTCTCGACGCGGCCGCCGGGCTCGGGGCTTCGCGGACGATCGTCGTCACCGGCCACGGCGCCGCCGAAGTCGAGCAAGCGACTTCGGCGCCCGGGCTCGCCTTCGTTCGCCAGGAGCCGCAACTCGGCACCGGCCATGCCGTGCTGCAGGCAGCGCCCCTGCTCGACGACGCCGGGACCACCCTCATCCTCAACGGCGACGTGCCCTTGATCGAAGCCGAAACACTGGTCGCGCTGATCGCCGCGAGCGGCGGCGACAAGCTCGCCCTGCTGACCGTGACGCTGCAGCAACCCGCCGGCTATGGGCGGGTCGTACGCGGCGGCGGTGGGGCGCGCGGCGACGGAATGATCGTATCGATCGTCGAGCAGAAGGACGCGACGCTCGAGCAACGGCGCATCGCCGAGATCTACGCCGGCATCATGGCCGCACCCACGCACGCCTTGAAGCGCTGGCTCGCCGCCTTGCGCAGCGACAACGCCGCCGGCGAGTACTACCTGACCGACGTGGTCGGCCTCGCCGTGGCCGAATCGATGCCGGTGGTCGGCGTCGCGGCCGCGAGCGAGACCGAGGTGCTCGGCGTCAACAGCCCGGCGCAGCTGGCCGCGCTCGAACGACGCTTTCAGCAGCGAGCCGCCTCGCTGCTGATGGAGCAAGGGGTTCGCCTGGCAGACCCGGCCCGATTCGACGTGCGCGGCGAGCTTCATTG
>JALYSL010000087.1 GCA_030854825.1 Pseudomonadota bacterium | reverse complement strand
GCTTCGGCGCGTCGATGACCTGGACGATGTTGATGTGGTCGTGCAGTTGCTCCCCGACGCCGGGCAGCGCGTGCACGACAGGCACGCCGTGCCGCTGCAGCTGCGCGCCCGGCCCGATGCCCGAGAGCAGGAGGAGCTGGGGCGATTGCAGGGCGCCGGCGCAAAGCAGCACCTCGCGACGCGCCTTTATCCGCTTCGTCTCGCCGCCGATGCGCACTTCCACACCGACGGCGCGCCGGCCCTCGAGCAAAATGCACGTCGCGTGGGCGCCGGTCAGCACGCGCAGGTTGGGGCGACCGAGGTTGGGCGTCAGGTAGGCTTTCGCGGCGCTGAACCGTTCCCCGTTCTTCTGCGTCACCTGGTACAGGCCGACGCCTTCCTGTGTCGCGCCGTTGAAGTCGCCGTTGGCGGCGAAGCCGGCCTGTCGCGCCGCCTCGATGAAGGCAGCGCAGGTGCGGTTCGGGCTGCGCAGGTCGGCAACGTTGAGCGGGCCGCTTGCGCCGTGGAAGGCATCGGCGCCACGCTCGTTGTGCTCGGCCTTCAGGAAGTACGGCAGCACGTCGCTCCAGCCCCAGCCCGGGTTGCCCTGCGCGCGCCAGTGGTCGTAGTCCTCGCGCTGGCCGCGGATGTAGATCATCGCGTTGACCGAGCTCGAGCCGCCGAGCACCTTGCCGCGCGGCTGATAGCCCCGGCGCCCGTTCAGGCCGGCCTGCGGCACGGTCTCGAAGCCCCAGTTGGCGTTTCCCATGCGGCCCATCAGAGCGAAGCCCGGCGGGCAGTGAATGAGCACGCTCGTATCGGCGGCGCCGGCCTCGATCAGCGCGACGCTGACGCCCGGATCCTCCGACAGCCGGGCCGCCAGCACGCAGCCCGCCGAGCCGGCGCCGACGATCACGTAGTCGAACTCTCCTTCGGCGTTCGAGCTCATCGACCCACCGCCTTGCGCGATCCGTCCTCGAAGACCTCGTCGTCGCGGACGACGTTGCCGCGCTCGTCGATCTCGCGCTCGTGCTTGATGCGGCCGCGCTCGTCGTAGATGCGCTCGGCACGCAAGCGACCTTCGGCGTCGAAGCTGCGGTGCGTGCCGGTCGCCGTCTCGTCGCCGCCGCCGCGGGCGCCGACGACCCAGCTGCCTTCGAACGACTTCTTGCCGTTGTCGTGAAACTCCACCTGGCGGCGCAGCGTGCGGTCGTTGTCGGTGACGTAATCGGTCTGCGCCTTCGGCTGGCCGTTGAGATACCAGAGCGACTCCGACACCGGCTCGGCACCGCGCTCGGCCGGCCGCCATTTGCGCTCGCGGATGAGCTTGCCCGATTCGTGGAACTCCCGATCGAGGGTGGTGACGCGGACGTAGCGGCCGTTGCCGATGCCGACCCATTGCACCTCGTGGCGCAGGGTGTCGTCGGCGGCGAAGCTCTTGTCGGTTCCGCCGCTTGAGGTTGCCTCTTGCACGTCGCGCACGCTGCCGCTGTCCCATAGCGTTTCGCTCTTCTGCCGTTCGCCGCGCTCGAAGCTGACGCGGGCGTGCGGCTGGCCCTTGCCCGAGTACAGGACGACGGACGATGCGGCACCAGCGAAGCCGCAGGCGGCACGATCGTCGAAGTCCTTGCCGAGCACCGGTTGTGGCGCGCAACGCAACTCGTAGAGCTGGCCCTGCATCGTGAATTCCGCGTATGCCTGCTCGCGCGCGTCGTCGCCGTAGAAGGTGACCCGGCGCAACACGCCGCTCGGGTACCAGCTGCGCGCGAGGCCGATCGTGCTGCCGTCGCGCTCGGTCTCCTCGCGCACCAGCACGTGCTTGCCGGCTTCGCCCGTCGCCCATTCGCGGGCCGGGCCGTCACGGTTGCCGCGCTCGTTGACGCGAAATTCCTTCTCGACCGCGCCATCCTTGAAGTAGCGGACGATGCCCATGAACTTGCCCTGCTGCAGCTCCTGCTCGCGCACGATCGGGCCGCCTTCGCCTTCGTGGCAACGCATCAGGCCGATCTTGCCGGCGGTCGTGCTGCCGTTGTTCGGATTGACCGGCTGGCCGTTCAGCTCGCAGACCTGCACGCCGAATGCCGAGGCGCTCGAGTCGGCCAGGGCCAGCGCCAGCAGCGCCGGACGAAGGAGGAAGGCAGCGGCGCGATGCACGCGCGATTGTGCCGCGCCGCAGCGGCCTCAAAGCAGCTGGTCGGAAACGAACCAGCCGAACATCATGTTCTCCACGCGCATCCAGAACGACGATTCCGGCTCGACGGTCAGGATCGTCTCCTTGTCGTCCTGGATCGTCAGCCATTGCAGCTGGGTGGTGCTCTTCGGCGCGAAGCGGACCTCGTAGGCGCTCTCGAGCTTGGCGATGTTGACGACGCGCAGCAGCTCCTTGGCCAGCGCCCGGCTGTCGATGAACATGCCGAACTCGGTGTTGGTGCTGGCCGAACGCGGATCGAGGTTCATCGAGCCGATGAAGACGATCCGCTTGTCGATGACCGCCGTCTTCGCGTGCAGTCGCCCGAGCGACTTGCCGAACATGCCCAGGCGTTTGGTCGTCTGGGTGCGTGTCGGGCTCAGCTCGTAGAGGTTGACGCCGGCCTCGAGCATTGCCGGCCGGTAGCGCGCGTAGCCGTTGTGCACCAGCGGCTCGTCGGTGGCGGCCAGCGAATTCGTGATCACCGTCACCTTGACGTGCTCTTTCTCCAGGTTGCGGATCGATTGCATCCCCATGTCGCCCGGAATCATGTAGGGCGAGGTGAGCACGAGATCGCTCTTGGCTTGCCAGACCTGCATCATCACGTCGTTCGTGACGCTGGTCTCGAAGGCGATCTTCGGCGTTTTCGACAGGAGCTTTTCGGGCGGGTCAGCGAACGCCCGTGCCTTGCCCCATTGCAGCCCGACCTGACCGGCGTCGAAGTCTTCGCTGAGCGGGCCGTAGCCGAGCACATCGACCGTCGGCGGATCCGCCGGCGGCGAGGGTGGCAGGCTGGCCAGCGCCGCGTCGAAGGCCTTCTGACGCACCAGCATGTCGCCGAGCGGCTCGCCGATGTCGTTGATCGGATAGACGACTTCGCTGTTCCAGTAGCGATCGAAGATCTTCGACATGTCGTTGACGACGGCGCCCATGACAAAGGCGTCCATGTCGACGAAGTTCGATTCGGCGCTGCGCAGGAAATACTCGTCGGCGATGTTGCGGCCGCCCACCACGGCCATCACGTCGTCGGCCAGGAACATCTTGTTGTGCATGCGGTGGTTGAGCCGTCCGAAGTCGAAGATCGACGCCGCGTAGCGCCCGGCGACACCGCTGCTGCGGGCGCAGCAGAACGGGTTGAACAGGCGCACCTCGAAGTTCGGAAACGAGGCCAGGCCGCGCAGGAACGGATCGGATTGCGTGGTGTAGAGATCGTCGACCAGGAGCCGCACCCGCACGCCACGCAGGGCGGCGTCGCGCAGCGCCGTCATGAGGAGCCGGCCGGTGGAGTCGGGCTCGAACTGGTAGTACTGGACGTCGAGCGACGAGGACGCGCGTTGCGCCAGCTGGATGCGGGTATCGAGGGAGAAAGCACCGAGCGGCAACAGCCGCACGCCTGTCTGGTCGGGTGCCGGCAGCGACCGCTCCGACATCTTGACCAGGGGACTGTCAGGGTTGGGCGGCAGGGCCGACGTATCGGTGCGCCCGACGTTGGCCGGCAAGGTGCCGCAGCCTGCCAGGCCGAGCGCGAAGGCGGCCAGAGCGATGCACGCGACCTGCCTGCCCAAGCGGCGCAGCCATGCCGGCTCGGGCCAGGCATCCGCGCGGCGCGCCGACCCGTATGCGTTTTCAGCACCGCGTTTCTCGTAAGATGAAGAACGCGCCAGATCGGAGTCCGCCATGAAGAAGATCCTTGCGTTCATGATGTTCATGCTTTCGTTGACGCCAGCGTCTTACGCAGCATTGGATGTCGGGGATGCAGCACCAAACTTTACAGCGCAGGCCGCGCTGGCCGGCAAGGTCTACAAGTTCTCGCTCGCCGATTCTCTCGCCAAGGGCCCGGTCGTTCTTTATTTCTTCCCGGCCGCCTTTTCGGTCGGCTGCTCGATCGAAGCCCACGAGTTCGCGGAATCCATCCCGAAATTCGAAGCGATGGGCGCCACCGTGATCGGCGTTTCGAGCGACGATATCGACACCCTCGGCAAGTTCTCGGTGCAGGCCTGCCAGGGTCGCTTTCCGGTCGCCGCCGACAATAACCAGAGCATCATGAAATCCTACGACGCCGTGATGATGCTGCGCCCCGACTACGCCAACCGCATCTCCTACGTGATCGCGCCCAACGGCAAGGTGATCTACGACTACCAGAGCCTGAACCCGAGCCGGCACGTCGAAAAGACGCTGGGCGCGTTGAAGGACTGGACGGCGCAGGCCAAGCCCAAGCCCTGACCGCCGAGGCCGATTCCGCCGATGCTTTCACGCAGGAAATTCAGCGCGTTCCTGCCGCGCCAGTCGTCGATGCGCGCCCTCGATCGCGATGTCCGCTTGCACCGCGGCGACTTCCAGCTCGACAACGGTCGCAAATAGTCATGCCCGGATCGCGACTCAGCGCCGCCCAGTTCGGCATCGCCTATGGGGTCGTGCTGGTCGTCATCGTCGCCCTCGATGCGATCTGGCTCGGCGTCGTCGCAAAGGATCTGTACAAGCGCGAGATGGGCGATCTCATGGCCGATTCCGTGCGTGTCGTTCCGGTCCTGGCGTTTTACCTTCTCTATCCGCTGGCGCTCGTCTACCTGGTGCTGTTCAGCCCGCCCGCCGGCTGGGGCGAGGCGCTGCTGCGCTCGGCCGTTCTCGGCGTGGCCGCCTTCGGTGCCTACGACCTCACCAACATGGCGATCGTTCGCGGTTGGTCGGTGCGGCTCAGCCTGATCGACTGGGCCTGGGGTGCCGTCGCTGCCACGTTGGCCGGCGGCTCGGCATACTGGGCAACCTGGGGCCGCGCCTAGCGCGCAGGCCATGGCGCCGTCCGCATCGACCCGCGTCGCCAGGCCACTCGCTCTCTATGCCCTGGGTCATATGACCTTGCTCTGCGGCGCCTGGGCCATGAACGTCACCGGCTCGATGCTGCCGATGGCGCTCGCCGCGTCGGCTTGCGTGATGTTGACGGTGCCGGTCATTCGCCTGGTGCGTGTCCGGGCCGCGGCACGGCGTCAGCAGCCACGCTCGCCACGCTTGTAGGAGCCGACCGACGGCGGCGGCGCCGCCCCGACGACCCGGCAGGGCGGCCGGGGCCGCTTCAGCGTCTCGTTGCCATCTGCGACGCTCGGTTGGACGAACAAAGCCAACCAGGAGCGGCGCAATGGAAACGATGACCAAACCCATCCTCACCGGGCTCTTCCGTGATCGCGACAGCGCCGAGCGCGCCTACCAGTCGATCTCCGATCGCGGCTATACCCGGGACGACGTCAACGTGCTGATGTCCGATGACACGCGCAAGCGCCACTTCGGTACCGCTACGGCCGTTCGCGAAACGGAGTTGGGCAACAAGGCGGCCGAAGGGGCCGGCATCGGCGGCGCCATCGGCGGCAGTCTCGGCGCCATCGCGGCGGCCATTGCCGCGGTCGGAACGACGATCGCCCTGCCGGGCCTCGGCCTGGTCATCGCCGGGCCGTTGGCCGCGGCGATTGCCGGCGCCGGTGCCGGCGCGGCAACCGGCGGCATCGTCGGCGCGCTGATCGGCTGGGGCATTCCCGAAGAGCGTGTCAAGGAATACGACCAGGGCATTCGAGACGGCGGCATCCTGATGGCGGTGCGCCCGAAGAACGACGAAGACGCGAGCTTCTTCGAGAATTCCTGGAAGAGCCATCGCGGCGAGCACGTCTACCGGTAGGGATTGGCCCTTCGTTCACTGATCTTTCGCGCGACGAGCGCGTCGAGCGCCGCGCCGCGTGGCGAAGGAACGGGCGCTGAATGGCGCAGCGTCAGTGGCAACATAGGGTCGCCGCCTTGCGGCAGAGTGCGCCGATCGATTCCTGTCGTCGGCGTTGCGGCCTCGCGCGCAGGCGCCGGAATTTGCCCGGCAGCCGATGCCGGAGTGACGGCCGCCGGTCCGATCGACGTAGATCGCGATGCCACCGACAAGCTCGGCGCTCCCGAGATGAAAGCGACGACGTCGGCCTTCATGAGTGGCCGCGAGCCGTCGTCAAGATAGATCATGTGCCCACCGGGATAGACATGCGTGGCGAGGCGCGGCTGTACGCCGAGGCGGGTGAGGTCGAGCTCGGTCTGATGAAACGGCGTGGCGAGATCGTGATAGCCGGCCAGCGACAACGTGCGCAGGGTGGGTTGCTGCGCCATCGCCGCGGCGAGGTCGGGAATCGTGTCGGGCAGCGCCCGGCCGTCGTGGCTGAAGTCCCAGGTGTCGATCGCGTTCGAGAGCAAGGCGTAGCTGGCGCTGGCCGAATACTGCAGCTCGTCGGCGAAGAGGCTCTTTGCCGCCGCCGTGAAGGCCGGCGTGATCGCCGCAGAGGAAGGGTCGCCGCTGTTGGCGAGGGGGCTGCCATCGACGGCACTGATTCGCGCGTCGTAGCGGCCGAGCAGCTGCCCGGCCATCAGGCGGTTGCGGAAAGTCGTGGCGTCGAGGTCGACGTTGGCAGCCCAGGCATCGCGCGGCGCACCGGTGAGAGCGACCAGCTGATCGAGCAGCGAGGGCGCCGGCGGCGTGCGCGACTGCACCCAGGCACGCGCCGCCGGGCCATAGGTCGCGCCGCTGAAGCCGCGCAACTGGCCGGCATAGGCATCGGCATCGCTCGGCACCGGGCTGGTCAGCGAGAACCATGCGCCGACCATGCCGTAGCTCGGAAAGCTCCCTTCGCAGCTCACCACCGCGTTGTCGAAGAGATCGCAATTGGCGTTGTAGTCGAGCACCGACGATTGCAGGATGACGCCGTCGAGCCGCATGCCCGCGGCGACCATGAGCTCGGCGAGAACGGCGGAGCGGGTCGTGCCGTACGACTCGCCGAACAGATAGGTCGGCGCGCTCTGCCGCTGGTTGACGGCGGCGTAGCGGGCGATGAAGTCGCGCATCAGCGCCGCGTCGGCGTCGACGCTCCAGAAGCTCTGGTTCGTCGCCGGCGCGATCGCTTCGGAATAGCCGGTGCCGGCGGCGTCGACGAAGACGAGATCGGCAACGTCGATCAGGCTCTCGGCGTTGTCGACGAGCTGAAACGGCTGCGGTACGGCGGTCGACGGGTCATGCGTGACGATGCGCCGCGGCGCAAACGAGCCGAGGTGCAGCCAGACCGAGGCTGAGCCCGGGCCGCCGTTGTAGAAGTAGAAGACGGGTCGGTTACCGCCGGCGCGGTTCGGCACCGTATAGGCAACGTAGAACATCGTTGCCTCTGCCATGCCGGTCAGCGGCGCGCGTGCCGTCAGGTGGCCGGCGCCCGCGGTGTAGGCAATGGGGGCGCCGCCGACGCTGATGCTGTGCGCCGTCACCGCCGCACCTTCGTCGGCCGAAGCGAGCGACGCGTCGGCGGCGCTGGAATACGGCGTCGTGTCGTGCAGCGCGCTTGCCTGCGATCCGGGGTCGCCGCTGGAAGCGTCCCCTCCGCTGCCCCCACCGCCGCAACCCGCGAGCGAGGCCGTGAGGCAAAGTGCCCAGGCCAGCCCCCGCGTCGTCGGCCGAGCCGCCTGCGCGCCGATCAATGCGGCGGGTCGTGTACTCCTCATTTGGCCCAGGTATCGCGCAGCGTCGCGATCCGGCTCAAGACCGGCCGGCCGGGCGCGTGGTCGAGCCGGTCGGTGACGAAGTAGCCGTGCCGCTCGAACTGATAGCGCTCGTCGGCCGCGGAGTTGGCGAGCGACGGCTCGACGAAACCACGGACGACGCGCTTGCTCAGCGGGTTGAGGCTGGCCTTGAAGTCCTTGCCGCCGGCATCGGGATGCGGATCGGTGAAGAGGCGGTCGTAGAGGCGCACCTCGGCCGGCAACGCGTCGTCGCGGCCGACCCAGGTGATGGTGCCCTTGACCTTCACCGCGTCGGCGCCCGGCGTGCCGCTCCTGGTGTCGGCAACGAGGCGGGCTAGCACGGCGACGACCGCACCCGACGTGTCTTTCTCGCAGCCGGTGCATTCGACGACATAGCCGTACTTGAGGCGAACGCGATTTCCGGGGAAGAGGCGGAAGAATCCTTTTGGCGCCACCTCTGCGAAATCGTCGCGCTCGATCCAGACCTCCGGCCCGAGCGTGAAGCGACGCTGGCCGAGCTCGGGCCGATGCGGGTGAGCCGGTGCGGTACAGGCCTCGCGATGCGCCGCATCGCCGAAGGTCTCGGCCCAGTTGACGAGCTTCAGCGGCAACGGGTCGAGCACGGCCATGGCCCGCGGCGCCTTTTCGTCGAGATCGTCGCGCAGCGCGATGTCGAGGCTCGCGTAGTCGGTCCAGCCGCCTGCCTTGCTGGTGCCGGCGCGATCGCAAAGCGTGCGGATCGCCGCTGCGGTGTAGCCGCGACGGCGCAGGCCGGCGATCGTCGGCAGGCGCGGATCGTCCCAGCCGTCGACGATTTGCTCGTCGACGAGCTGCTTCAGCTTCCTCTTGCTCGTGATGACGTAGGTGACGTTGAGGCGTGCGAATTCGTACTGGTGCGGCCGCGGCTGCGCCAGCAGGCCGAGCTCGCAGAGCGTATCGAGTAGCCAGTTGTAGAACGGTCGCTGGTCCTCGAACTCGAGCGTGCAGATCGAATGGGTGATGTTCTCGAGCGCGTCTTCGATCGGATGCGCGTACGTGTACATCGGATAGATGCACCACCGGTCGCCGGTGTTGTGATGCGTCGCCCGCTTGATGCGATAAAGCGCCGGGTCGCGCAGGTTGATGTTCGGGCTCGCCATGTCGATCTTCGCGCGCAGCGTGGCGGCACCGTCGGCCAGCCGGCCGGCCTTCATGTCGCGCAGCCGCGCCAGGTTTTCGGCCGGGCTGCGGGCGCGAAATGGGCTGTTCGAGCCGGCGGTCGCGAAGTCGCCGCGATGCGCCCGCATCTCGTCGACGCTCTGCTCGTCGACGTAGGCCTTGCCGGCTTCGACGAGCGCTTCGGCGGCGCGATACATGAAGTCAAAATAGTCGCTGGCGAAGTAGAGGTGGCTGGTCGTCGCCTCGTTGGGGCACCCCGGTTCGGGCGCCTGCCAGTCGAAGCCCAGCCAATGCACCGCGTCGATGATGGCATCGACGTATTCCTGTTCCTCCTTGTCCGGATTGGTGTCGTCGAAACGCAGGTGGCAGATACCGCCGAAGTCCTTGGCGAGGCCGAAGTTCAGGCAGATGCTCTTGGCGTGGCCGATGTGCAGGTAGCCGTTGGGTTCAGGCGGAAAGCGCGTGGCGACCCGCCCGGCCCACTTGCCGGTGCGGTTGTCTTCCTCGATCAGCCGACGAACAAAATCAAGCCCCTGCGATTCCTCGGGAGAAGCTGCATGGGGT
>JALYSL010000082.1 GCA_030854825.1 Pseudomonadota bacterium | reverse complement strand
GCGCCGGATCAAGCGGATGAAGGCCGCCTGAGTTTCGGCTCGCTGGCGCGGCGAGCCATTTCCCGAGCCCGACGAAGCAGCCGCGATTCGACAATCTGCGTCGGCTGCAGCAATTGCAGCGCGTCTTGTGCGAATGTTGCCGCTTCGCTTGGACGACCTTGGCTCTGGCGCAGTGCCGCTGCCTCCAGATAGGCACGCGCACGGTTGACCGAGCTCACATGCTCACCTGCTGACTGCATCAACATGCCCGACAAGAGATGCTCCGCTTCGACGAGGCGGGACAAGGCGAGCAGCGCGGCAACGCGCACGCGCAGCGCGACGGCCGGAATCCACCCGTCGGATTCGCCGACGAGCTCCAGCACCGAAGTCACCTCGTCGAGCGCCGCCGCCGCCTGTCCGGCAACGAGCAACGCGTTGGCGCGCCGGACACGCCGGCGAAGTGACGGATAGCGCTGCCCCGCGCCGCCGGCCGCGACCACCAAGGCTTCGGCGCGCTCGATGGCCGCCAGCCCCTCGTCGAACTGCCCCGCCTCGACCAGCATCTCGCCCAGTTGCGAGACCATCGTTCCAGTGTCCACGGTAGGCGTGGGAACCAAGCGCTCCTCTGCCGCCAGCGTCTGCCGCATCAACGCGATGCCCTCATCGAGGTCACCTCGACCGGCCCGCACCAGGGCGAGCATGTTGCGGGTGAATCGATTGCGGATCGTGTCGCAGCCGTCGAGCGCCCATTGGTCGGCGAGGACTTGCCGCAGCAGGTTCTCCGCCTCGACGAGGCGACCCACCGCGATCATCGAGCTGGCCAGAAAGCCCTCCAGCCGCGCCAGCTCGGTATTTGGTCGCTTCACGCCGTGCACCTCCCAAGCCGTTCGCACGACCGGCTCCAGCAGCACAATGTTGGCCTCGTTGCGGCCGAACGTCGCGAGCGTGTTGCCGAGCAGGCCCACGGTCTCGAGCGTGCGCCGATGGGCGGGGCCGAGGTGGTCGCGGGCGACGGTCAAGGCTTCGTCGAGGGCTGCGACCGCCGCGTCCTCGTTGCCGCGCTTGGTCAGCACATAGCTCGAGTGGCGCAACGCGGCGACCAGATCGACTGCGCTGGCTGGCATCGCGCTGCGCAGGTCCGAGAGCAGCCCGGGCAGCATGCGCTCGCTGGCATCGAGCTCGCCTTGAACGACGCGGGCATGCGCCAGCCCGGTTCGCGCGTGCAGTGTGATCGGGTGCGTCGGCCCGAACGCCTGCTCGCAACGCTCGACGGCGTCGGGCAGCACGCCATTGGCGGCGGCCACGTCGCCCAGCTCATGGAAGCTGTCGCCGACAATGGCGAGCAACTCGGCGGCCACGGCCGGCTGGCCGCGCAGCTCGCTGCGCACGCGTGCGTGCGCCGAGTGCAGCAGATCGGCCGCAGTGACAACGCCACCCATGCCCTGGCGCGGCACCGCCTGGCTGAAGGTGGAGGCGATGAAGCTCGTGACCGCTTCGGCACGCTGCTGCTCGGCACGGGCTCGATCCGCCTGCTGCTTAGCGCGCCGCAGCTGCCAGAGGGCGACACCGGTGCCAATGCCTAGCGACAGCAGCACGGCGACTTGCACATGCGCTCCGGCGGGCACGGCGATGGCGACTGCGGCGATCACCGCCGTTTCGAGCGGCCGGCGCCGCACGAGCTTGCCGGCGCGGTACCAGAGGGTCGCAGGCCGCGCGACGATGGGCTCGTTCGCCAGATGGCGCTGCAGGTCTTCGCGCAGCCCCTGGGCCGAGGCGTAGCGAGCCTGCGGCTCGACGGCACACGCTTTGCCGAGAATGGTGTCGACGTCGCCACGCAGCTCACGTCGCAGTGCCGGCGCCGCCGAGCTCGCAGCGATACAGCGCCCCAGGGTCGCCGCCTGCATGTGCTCAAGCGCCGATGCCCCCTGCGGCAGACCGCTCGGGTGCGCGCCAGTGAGCAGTTCATAGAGCACGATACCGAGCGCGTACACGTCGGTCGACATCGACAGCGCGCTCTTCTGGAACTGCTCGGGCGCGGCGTAGCGCGGCGTCAGCGCCAACGCGGCCTCGCGTGTCAGTGCCGTCTGTTCCGCGTCGCTCGGGCCGGGCAGCAGATGAGCGATGCCGAAGTCGAGCAGCTTCACGTGGCCGGTGTCGTCGACAAGGATGTTCGATGGCTTCAGGTCACGGTGAATCACCCCCTGGCCATGCGCCACCGCCACGGCGTCGGGCACCTGCAGGAAGAGCTGGAGGCGCTGGCGTACCCCTAGTGAGTGGGCCCCGCACCAGCGGTCGATCGGCTCGCCATGCACCAGCTCCAGCACCAGGAAGGGCTGGCCCTTGTCAGTGACCCCGGCGTCGAGCAGTTGCGCGATGCCGGGCTGGCGCAGCTTGGCGAGGATGGCTCCCTCGCGCCGGAAGCGTTCCTGTGCGGAGCGGTCGAACAACCCGGTTCTCAGAAGCTTGACCGCCGCTTCGCCTTCGAAGCGGCCGTCGCTGCGCCGCGCGCGCCAGACGCTGCCCATGCCGCCCTCGCCGATCAGGTCGATCAGACTC
>JALYSL010000064.1 GCA_030854825.1 Pseudomonadota bacterium | reverse complement strand
CCGTGGCAATCCGTCCGTCGCCGACCGCAACTCCGCGGCAAGCGATCGTGTCAATCCCCGCTTCGACAATACCGGCTCGCCAGTGCGACCGGCCGGACGGCCCGTGCCGCGCACTGGCGAGGCCGGCGCGACGGTGAACGCGAGCATGGGCAACCCGAACGTGCGGCCCGCGGAGTCACCTTCTTTCACGACGCCCGCCGGCAATTCCTCGGAGCGGCCGCGGCCGCTCGGCTCGCCAAGCCTTCGTGAGCTGCCGAACACGTCGCGCCCGGTGCCCACGCAGGTACCGGCGGCGCGCCCGACGATCCAGCCGCCGATCCAGGCAGACAACGGCCCGGCCTCGGCGCGGGAAGCCTGCGGCAGACGCGTCTTCATCGCCCTGGCCGTCTGCATGGACGATCGCTGCGAAGAGCCGCGCTATCGCAACACCGAGGAGTGCGTCGGCATCCTCGCGCGCAAGCACGCGCGGGAAAATCGATAGAGCCCGATCGGCTCAGCGTCGAGAGCACGGCAGTGCCGTCGCGATGGCCGATGCGGGTTGACGCCGGGGGCAGCGTGGGCCGCCTCGGCTATACCTCGAGCCTCGTCGAAATTTGACTCGTGGAGTTGCCCGTGTCGTCCTCGCCATCAAACTTCGAAGTGCCCGCGGACCGGCCGCACTTCGCCATCTGGCCCAAGCGGTTGCCGCGCGCGCTGTCGATTCCCGAGACCTCGCTCTGGTTCAACGTCGAGGTCGCGGCGACACGCTTTCCCGACAAGCCCGCCTACGTCTTCTTCGGCAAAAGCCTCACGTATCGCGAGTTGCGCAGGCAGGCCGAGGCCATCGCCGGCTGGCTACAGAAGGAAGGCGTCGTCGCCGGCGACCGCGTCGCCGTCTTCATGCAGAACTGCCCGCAGTTCTCGATCGCGCTCTACGGCGCGATGCGCGCCAACGCAGTCGTCGTTCCCGTCAACCCAATGAATCGGGCCGAGGAATTCAAGCACTACATCACCGATCCCGGGACGCGCGTCGTCATCTGCAGCGCCGATCTGGCGCCCATCGTCGCGCAGGCGCAGGCCGAGTTGCCCGAAGCGGCGCGCGCACGCCGCGTCCTCGTCACGCGCTATATCGACGCAATGCCCGATGGCCCGATCGACGCAGTCGACGCGCCACCCGCGGCGATGGACGCCTGGCTGCGCAGCGACCCCGGGCTTCCTGCCGGCCACGTGCGCTGGATCGATGCGCTGGCCGCGGGCCTGAAGCCCGGCCCGCACACGGCCGGCCCCGACGACCTCGCACTGCTGCCCTACACCTCGGGCACCACGGGCCTGCCGAAAGGCTGCATGCACACGCATCGCACGCTGATGGCGAACGCCGTCGCCGGCCAGTGGGGCTATGCCTCAGCCGAGACCGTCGCGCTCGGCGTCGTGCCGATGTTCCACATCACCGGCATGCTTTACAGCGTGCTCGGTCTGGTCGTCTCAGGGTCGACCGTGCACCTCATGCCTCGCTGGGACCGTGAGCTCGCCGGCCGGCTGATCTCGCGCCGGCGCATCTCGCACTGGGTCTGCATTCCGACGATGATCATCGATCTCTTCGGCAGCCCGAACTACAAGAGCTTCGATCTCTCCACCCTGCGCTCGCTGAGCGGTGGCGGCGCGGCGATGCCACACGCCGTGGCGCAGCGCCTGCTCGACGAGTTCGGCCTCACCTTCGCCGAAGGCTACGGCCTGACGGAGACAGCAGCGCCGAGCCACTCGAACCCGCCCGAACGGGCCAAGCTGCAGTGCCTGGGCATTCCGTTCTTCGGTGTCGATTCGCGCGTCGTCGATCCGTTGACACTGAAAGAACTCGCGCCGGGAGAAGTGGGCGAGATCATCACCCGCGGGCCGATGGTCTTCAAGGGCTACTGGAAGCACGCGGAGGCGACCGCCGATGCCTTCGTCGAGTTCGACGGCCGCCAGTTCTTCCGCACCGGCGACCTCGGTCGCGTGGACGAAGAAGGCTACTTCTTCATGACCGACCGTCTCAAGCGGATGATCAACGCGAGCGGCTACAAGGTCTGGCCGGCCGAAGTCGAGATGCTGCTCTACAAGCACCCGGCGATCCAGGAAGCCTGCATCATCGCCGCCAAGGATGCCTATCGCGGCGAGACGGTGAAGGCCGTTGTCGTGTTGCGCGCTGCCACGAAGGGGCAAACCAGCGCCGAAGACATCATCGCCTGGGCGCGCGAGAACATGGCCGCCTACAAGGTGCCGAAGATCGTCGAGTTCGTCGAAGCGCTGCCGAAGTCGGGCTCGGGCAAGGTGATGTGGCGGCTGCTGCAGGATCAGGAAGCGGCGGCGAAGCAGGTCTGAGACGAAGGCGTTGCTTGCGTGCTCATTGGGTGACCGAGCTTGCGAGGCACCGAGCGAGGGCCGGAGCCCGCATGCCCGAATCGGCTGCCTCGCTCGGTTTCTCAAGCGCGCATGATCCAGCGCGCTGTCTGCCTACTGCGGCCCGGCGGCGACCGCATACCCCGCTTCCCGCCACGCCTTCATGCCGCCGTCGAGAGCGACGGTTCGCATGAAGCCCATCTGCCGCAGCGTCGCCGCGGCGAGCGTCGAGATGCGGCCGAAGTCGCAGCAGGTGACGATCCGGCGCATCGGGTCGGGCAGCTCTTCGTTGACGCGCAGCTCGAGCTGGCCGCGCGGCAGGAGGCGCGCGCCTGGCACGTGCGCGGCCTCGAAGGCGTCGCGCTCGCGCACATCGAGCACGATCATGTCGCCGAGTCCCGCTTCAACACGCGAGTTCAGCTCGGCGAGCGACATGAACGAGACGCTCGCCGCCGCTTCGGCGAGCATCTGCGCCACCGTCTTGCCACCGCTGAGGTTGGTGCGCAGCGCCTCGGTGATGTGGGTCGGCATCGTCAAGTCGAGCCCCTTCATCATCGCCACGAAGGCAATGCGATCGCGCTGCTGCAGACGCGGGTTGCTCTCGATCTCGGCGGCCAGTGTCGATTCGGTGCGGCCCTTGTACTCGTGCGCGGGGTGAACGCGAAGCGCGGGATCGAGCTTCAGCACGCAGCCGAACAGGCTGTCGTACAGCGCCTCCGGGTCGCCGCCGGGCAAGTCGGTGCGGCCGGTGCCGCCGATCAGCAGCGTGTCGCCGCTGAAGAGATGGTCCTCGACGACGAGGCACATCGAATCAGCGGTGTGACCCGGCGTGTGCATGACGCGCACGCGCAGGTTGCCGATGATGATCATCTCGCCGTCGTCGACGCGCATGTCGATGCCCGGCGCCGGGCTGGCCCGATGCATCACCATCGGCACGCCGAAGCGCCGTGCGAGTTGCCGCGTCGCCGAGAAATGATCGGCGTGGGTATGCGTGTCGATGACGAAGCGGATGCGCAAGCCGTGCCGTGAGGCGAGCGCCAGGTAGCGATCGATCTGGCTGACTTCGGGGTCGATCAGGGCGCCGGCGCACGTCGCCTCGCAGCCGATCAGATAGGAGCGGCAACCGCCGCTTTGCACCTGCTCGAAGATCATGGCGCTCCTTCGTGAGCGCCCATCGTATCAATAGGTGGCGCGGCCACCCGAGATATCGATCACGGAGCCGGTCGTGAACGAGCAGTCTTCCGAAGACAGCCAGGCGACCAGCGCCGCCGCCTCGTTGACCTCTAGGAAGCGGCCCATTGGAATCTTCGAAAGCATGTAGTCGATATGCGTCTGCGCCATGGTCGCGAACATCGCCGTCTTCGCCGCTGCCGGCGTGATCGCGTTGACGACGATGCCCTTGCCGGCGAGCTCCTTGCCGAGCGACTTGGTCAAGGCGATCAGGCCGGCCTTCGAGGCGCTGTAGTGCGACGCGTTCGGGTTGCCTTCCTTGCCGGCGATCGAAGCGATGTTGACGATGCGCCCGTACTTCGCCTTCAGCATGTGCGGCACGACCGCGCGGCAGACGAGATAGGGCGCGATGAGGTTGACTTCGACGACGCGCCGCCAGACGGCGGGCTCGAGCTCCCAGGTCGTCGCGTTGCCGCCGGTGATGCCGGCGTTGTTGACGACGATGTCGATCTTCTGCGACGCCGCGGCGACACGACCGGCGGCCGCGTCGACGGCGTTCTCGTCGGTCAGCTCGACGACGTCGGTGGTGACGCTGCCCTGGTCGGCGAGCGAGGCCTTCGCCTCGGCGAGCTTGCCCGCATCGGCGTCCCAGAGCACCACGCTCGCGCCCGAGGCGAGCATGCGCTCGGCGATGGCGTAGCCGATTCCCTGCGCTCCGCCGGTGATGACGGCGACGCGGCCCTTCAGATCGATCTGGTTCATGCGAGTCCTTTCAGGGCCGAGGCGCCGCCGTCCGGCGCCTCGCGGCAGTCGGCGATGTACTGCCGGACGATGGCGGCGAAATCGGCGTCGGCATGCAGGCCGAGCTTCGCCGCCCGGGCCGCGGTGGCACCGCGCGACCAGTTGGCGACGATGCCGGCAACCGTCTCGTCGCGAACGAAGCGGACCCGGCTGCGCACCGTCTTGCCGGCGACGGTCTCGAGCGCATCGAGCATCTGCGCGACCGTGACGGTGACCGCCGGCAGGTTGAGGGCAAGGCGACCGCCCAGCGCTTCGACGCTCGCTTCATAAACGGCGACCAGCCCTTCGACCGTGCGCGCCACCGAGGTGAGCGGATGCGATACCTCGGGCGAGACCGGGCAGATCGCTTCGACTCCGGCCAACGGCTCGCGAATGATTCCCGAGAAGAACGACGACGCCGCGCCGTTCGGCCGGCCCGGCCGCACCGCCACGGTCATCAGGCGGGCCGAGCGGCCGTCGAGGAAGCCTTTCCTCGAATAGTCGGCGATCAGGTACTCGCACATCAGCTTGTGCGTGCCGTAGGAAGTTTTCGGCGCCGGCAGCGTGTCGTCGCCGACGAGATCGGGCAAGGGCTTCGACGGGTCCGGCCCGAACACCGCGACCGAACTCGAGAAGACGAGCTTGGCCGGCGCCTGACCGGAGGTCGTTGCGGCACGCAGGGCATCGAGCAGGGCCCGCGTCGTGTCGAGGTTGGAGCTCAGGCCGAGATCAAAGTCGGCCTCGCATTCGCCGGAGACGGCCGACGCGAGGTGGAACACGCCATCGAACCCTTCGCGCCCCAACGCTTCGCATTGGCTGGCGAGCGGGCCGACGCGCGTTTCGACCCGCGGGTCGCTCGTCAGCTCGGCCCGCGGCGCAACCTGGTCGGCAAGCACGAGTCGGTCGATGCTTCGCCCGTCGAGGCGGCCGCGGTCGAGAAGGAACCGCGCGAGACGGGAACCGACGAAGCCGCCGCCTCCGGTGATGAGGATCTTCATCGTCTTGAATTCCGGGGTGAGGGAGCGAGTGGTGCGGCAGTGCGCATGCGACGGTCGCCGCCGCCCATGTGCTGGTTGGCGCGGCGCCGCGCCAGCGCTGCGTCGCCGGCGGCGATGGCATCGACGATGGCACCGTGTTCATTGCGCACCGCGTCGACGAAATCGTCGCGGGTCGCATCGTTGCGCCGCGTCACGCGCATCGCTTCCTTGCTGTATTGCTCGAGAAACTCCAGCAGCCGGCCGAAGTGCGGATT
>JALYSL010000011.1 GCA_030854825.1 Pseudomonadota bacterium | reverse complement strand
CCCATGCCTTCGGCCCGGGTGCGGGCAGCGAGCACCGGCTGCTCGGCGGCGAGGCGCTGGCGGATGTAGTCGGCTCGCTTCAGCGAGATCGCCTCGTTGATGGCGGCTGGTCCGGTCTTGCTGGTGTGGCCGACCACCTTCATGCAGCTGCCGGCGGCAACCACCTGGCGGGCGATCTGCCGCAACCACATTCCGTAGGCGCCGCTGATCTTGGGATCCGACCAGAATTCGGTGCTGCCCGGGTTGAAGAGGAACTTCACGCCGAGCTCGTTGTAGGCGATGCCGAGCGAGACGATGCGACCGAACGCTTCCTCGGCCTCGGAAGCGTGGCCCAGTTTCATGTTCGAAAGATAGACGCCGCTTTCGGCTCGCAGCTGCTGGCCCTGCGGCGTCGCCAGTGCGGTCTTGTACTGGCCGAGCGCGTCCTGATAGCGCTCGGCGTTGTAGAGCGTCGTCGCCTCGCTGATCACGCTCGAAGCCGCGATCCGCTCCATGTAGTACGGGTCAGCGTGCTGGCCGGGCGCCGCCGAGGTTGTCTTCGCGTAGCCCTCGACGACCTTGTCCTTGATGAGAACTGGGCTGTCCTTGTAATAGGCCGACGGCGTGCTGTCGAGGTTTTCCTCGAGCGACAGCGCGGATGCCTGCGCGACAACGAGCGTGCTCTTCATATCGATGAGAGCGAGGCTGATGCGCACATCATGGCGCGGCCCGTCCGAAGGCGCGCGCGACACCGTTCCGGTCATGAGGTACTGGGCTCGCGTCAGATTGGCGGCCTCAAACGGCAGGAACTCGAACTGCGGCGACTTCAAGCCCATGCGCTGCGTGACGCGGCGCTCGAGCAGTTTCGTGGTCTCGGTTTGCTGGCCGGTGATCATGTCGAGCATCGGGTCCAGGACGATGCTGCGCTTCGGTGCGTTCGCGTCGGGCGAGGTCAGCGTCGATTCGATCTTCGTCAGAAAGGCCGGCAGCTTGCCGGTCTGGGCGACGAGATCGTCGGTCGCTTCGGCGGCCGCTTTCTCGAAGGTCTGTGGCGTCGACGACCGAGAGCATCCACCGAGGACAGCGAGCGCGGCGGCAACGACAAAAAGGGCAAGCGAACCGAAGCGGCGCGCCTGGGTGCGGGGCTTCATTTGCATTCCCTCTTGAAATACGCAGTCTCGCCGGCGCTGATTGGCTCGAGCGAAGCCTTTTGCAGGATGTCCAGGCAGCGTGCCTGACGCTCGGCCGGCGTCGCCGGATCGAGTGCCGGGAGGGGCCGCCCGATTGTCGCCGGTACCGGAGCCGCTTCGACCGCCGCTGCGTGGGTCGTCATCACCGCCACCACCGGTGCCGCAACTGGCGCCCGGCTCGATGCGACAGGAGCGGCCGGTGGTGGCGCTGGCGCGGGCGAAATGCGAGCGATCTCGGTCGCGGCGGTAGCTGAGGCCGGCGCTGTAGTCGCCGCTGTGGGCGTTGCGAGGCTCGGTGCGTGTGACACGTGACGTCCGTAGTAGTCCAGCGTCAGCGCCGCGACGCCGATCAGCACGCAAGTCACCGCGACAAGACCATAGGCGGCACGCTTGCCGATGGCGCCGGTTCTTCGACCGACTCGCATCCAGGAGGGAAAGACGCGCTCGGCGGGGCGCAACTGCGCGTTCTCCGCAGGGGTACTGCGTGCCGCTACCCTCGCCTTGGCCGAGTTCGAGACGGCGGGCGAAATGGTTGCCGCGCTGATCGTCGCCGCCAGCGGACCATCGGGAACCGTGATTTCGCGATTGCCCTTGACGGCACCAGCGAACGGCTCTTGCATCAGGTCGAGCGGCGGCGCCAGCTCGAGCCGCTCGGACGTTTCGATATCGCCCATCAGGGCCCGGAACTGAAGGTGATCCCGCGGCCGTCGTTCGGGTTGAACGGCCAGGGCGGCATCGATCGCAGCCAGGAAGCGCTCGCTGTACAGACCGGCAGCGATGTTCGAGAGGGGCGCCAGCCGATCATCGGCCAGACGGTCGGCTGCGGGCGCCGGCTCTTCACCAGTGATCGCCGAATAGACCACCGCAGCCAGCGCATACAGGTCCGTCCACGGCCCGCGCGTCGTTTCGGCGATGCCGCCGTATTGCTCGATCGCGGCGAAGCCCGGCTTGAGGGCCACGGCGGGCGTGTGCCGTGCCGCCGCGGTGGCGTGCTCGGCCGCCGCGAAGCCGAGCAGTACGGGGCCGATCGGCGTCAGCATGATGGCGTCGGGGCCGATGTTTTGATGCCAGGTCTCGCCATCGTGCAGCACCGTCACCGCGTTGAGGATGGGTTTCAACCAGGCGCGTAGTTCGCTTTCGCTCGGCACGTGACCTAGCTCGGCGAGAGCTGTCTTGAGAGTCGGGCCTTCGTAGAACGGCATGACCATGTAGGCGGTGCCGTTCTCCTCCCAGAAGCGATAGACCTTGACGAGCGACGGATGATCGAAGCGGGCGAGCAGGCGGGCTTCGTTGACGAAGCTCTTCAGGCCGGCCTTGAAGGTGTCGAGTTGCCGGTCCGACGCGACGACGAGGGCCTGCGACCCGGCGACGCGAGAGGCCATCGAGGCAGGCATGTACTCCTTGACCGTCACCTTGCGTTGCAGGGAGTGATCCCAGGCGAGATAGACGATGCTGGACGACCCCTCGGCGATCAGGCTCTTGATTTCGTAGTCGCGCAGCCGGCTGCCGATCGACAGCGTTCGGCCGAAGGCAGCCGGGGCGCGGCTCGGCTCCCTCTCGTGTTCAATCGCTTCTGCCGGGTTCATCGCCATGAGGGTCGCAGGCTCCGCGTCGCTTCGCCGTGGGCCGCGAGCGCAGCGCCGGGCTTCGGGCCGTGCGCCAGGAGCCCGGCATTGTCGCGCCTGGTGACCCTCGCCACGTCGTTGCGCGGAGGCCGTGCGAGACAACAAATTCACGCCGTTGGTGGCGGCGCCGCAGCGTGGCGGCGCCCGAAGAAGCCGGCCCCTTCCATCGTCAGAACGATTTGATCGTCCTGGTTGAGCATTTCGGAGTTGGAGCGCACCAGCCCGACCGTCGGTCGACTGTCGAGCGCACGCGAAGCGAGCACTGTGGAGCGCATGCGCAAGGTGTCGCCCGGAAAAACCGGATGCGGCCAAGTGAGGCGTTCGATGCCGGGCGATCCGAGGCTGGCCGATTCGAGCAGGTAGCCGTCGCACATCATCCGCATGGCCATCGCGCACGTATGCCAGCCACTGGCGGCCAGCCTGCCGAACAGGGATTGGCCAGCTGCCTCGTCGTCGATGTGAAACGGCTGCGGATCGAATTGGCGAGCGAACTGGAGCACCGCTGGGCGAGTGACGAGGTAGTGGCCGAACTCTCGTGTCTGGCCGACCACGAAGTCTTCCCAATAGAGGCGGACGGCAGGTCGAGAGGGAGGCGAAACGATGTGGGTCACAGCGATGGCGCGGGAATCAAAAGCGCCGAGGATAGCCAGCCACGGCGCTCCTGCGCGCCGCTCGGCAGCCTTTGCGCCGTCCGCCGTCGGTGCGGCGCCCTCGTTGCGGTACCGGCGTCAGGCGCCGAAGAAGTGGCGAAAGATGTCCGGCTCGTTGACTTCGCGCATGGCCACTCCCTGGAGCGGTTCGCGAAAGGGCGGCGACATGACCGCCGTCTCGAGTTCGGCAGGACGCGTGGCGTCCCAGGGAGAGCCGGCCGTGGACGCAAAACCGCCGGAGCGCCGACTAGCCGCGTTCGCCGCGGCCTCGCCGAGTTTTCGGCTGCCGAGAATGACGAGTCGATCGGCAAGGGAATCGGCCAGCGAAGGTAGCTCTTCCCATTCGATGCCTCCGGCTGAAACCGAAGCGCTGAAGGCGTGCGAGAAGTGCGGGGTCGAGGGTGGGTGGCGCATGTCGTTTCCCGAAAGCGGGGTGTCGACACCTTAGCGGCCGGCGCCCGCTCCCGATTCGCGAAACAGCCCGGTCCTTGCACGGCAGTTCGCTCGGCGCTTGCTCTGCGACCCTCGGGCGTGACGTTGTGCCGCGCCTGCGGCAACGCCTCAGCGCATGCGGACGACGCCGTGTTCGCCGAGCTCGGTGGGCGGCCTGCCCGTCACGGCGGCCTTGGCCATCGTGAGGAGTTGGACGACCTTGCTTTCCTTCACGTCCCAATAGTTGGCGTGGACGATCTGGACCTGCACCAACGCGAGGTTGGGATCGGTCGAGCCACCAGGAAACCAGGCGGCGTTCAGCTTGCTCCAGAGCTGATCCTTCTTGGCCTGGTCCTCGATCATCGCGGCGGTACCCGAGATCGAGACGTACGTGTCCTTCGACGGATCGGCATAGACGAGGTTGACGATCGGGTCAGCCTTCAGGTCGTCGACCGGATCGCCATGCTTCGGCATGAAGAACCAGAGGCTTTCGTCGGCTTCGATGCCATCCTTGTTCTGCGTCGTCATCGGCCGGGCGTGCAGATGACCGTTGCCGTGCCGCGTCGTGAACATCGCGAACTTGATGTCCTTGACCAGCTTCCAGAGATGGGTGCGTTGATCGCCGGTGTCGTTCATTTCGTGCTCGTATGTCGATGCGCCGGAGGGCGTGCGGGACATTGAAGCATCGGCTGAAAGAAAGCCCGGTCAGGCGAGACCCGAACGGGCTGTAGGACGCGTCCCGTTTGCGCGACTACTTCTTCATCGGATCGGCGGCCATGCCGTCTTTCTTCATCATCGAATCCTTCTTCATCATGTCGTCGCACGCCGCGTCTTTCTTCATCATGGCGTCGTCCTTCTTCATGCTGTCGTTCTTGGCCATCGCAATGTGATCCTTGCATTCCTGCATGGTCAGGGTGTCCTTTTTCATCATGCCGTCCTTGGCCATGGCGTCGGGCTTTTTCATCATCGCGTCGTCGGCGGCAAAGGCAGTCGCGCCGGCGAGGGCCAGGCACGCGCACATCAGGCTGGTCGTCAGGTTCTTCATGGAATCTCCGGTAAGGGTCGAGGTTGCGGCAGATCGCCACCTCGGCTTGTCGCCCGAGGGCGCGGCGTTCTTACACCGAGGTCGCCCTGCGCAGGTCGTCGAGCCATGCGGCGTAGGCGGCTTCCTTGTCTTCGGGCGCCATGCGCAACAGCGCCGACGGATGCAGGGTGACGAGAACGCGGCGGCCGTCAGCGCGCTTCAGCCACTGGCCGCGCTGCCGTGTCACCGCGATCGTCGTGCCCATCAACTGGCGCGCCGCGGTGGCGCCAAGGGCGACGAGGGCGCCCGGATCGACCAGCGCGATCTCGCTTTCGAGCCAGTGCAGGCAGGCCGCCGCGTCCTGCTGCGTCGGAGTCTTGTGGATGCGCCGCTTGCCGCGCAGATCGAACTTGAAATGCTTGACGGTATTGCTGATATAGACCTCGCGGCGCTCGACGCCGAGCTGCTCGAGCGCCCGGCTGAAGAGCTGCCCGGCCGGGCCGACAAAGGGCCGGCCTTGCCGATCCTCCTGGTCGCCCGGCTGCTCGCCGACGAACATCAGCCGCGCATGCTGCGGCCCTTCGCCCGGCACGGCCTGCGTCGCGTGCTCGCCGATCGGGCACTCGCGGCAGCGCTCGAGTGCTTCGCGCAGAGCGGGCAGCGAAGTGGGCGCCTCCCCGCCGGGCGTCACCGGATGGCCGGCCGCCGGCTTCGGCTGCAGGGCGGGGCGAGGCTTTGCGGGGTCGGTCGGGTCGCGCTGGATCATGCTCATGCTCCGTTCCGACGAGCCGGCAATCAGCGGGCCGATGAGCCGGGCCTCGGGCAGGTTCGGCCAGTAGCGCTTGGGCATTTCCTTCTGCATCGCCTGCACCTTCAGGCGCGCTGGGTTGAAGATGCTTTCGTAGTAAGTCAGCCACAGCCTTTCGCCGGCATCGGCGGGCGGCGCCTGGTCGCGCCGCGCGGCTGGTCCCAGCGTCAACTGTTCGCCGTCCCAGCGCACGCTGCGCTCGGGTGTCAGGATCGCCCAGCGCATCGTCGAGAACCGGCGCGCGAAGAACGGCGCCGTGGCCTCGACGATGTGATGCTCGGGCTCGAACCAGGCAACGTGCAAAGGCGCGCCGCCCGGGTCGTCGTCGAGAGTGCGAAAGCGGACGAAGGCCTTCATCTTGTGCATGTCGCGACGCACCGCCTGCGACATCGCCTGCGCGGCGACCCAATCGGCGTCGATCGCGTCGTGGCGCAATCCCGGCTCGACCTGGAGCCGCCATAGCAAGCGGTAGAGCAGGCCGAAGCGACCCGGGTCGCTGTGCAGGATGGCGCTCTCGCACATCGGCATGAAGCTCTGCGGCACCTGGACCGGCGGCGCGGCGGCAATCTCGCCGGCACTGTTTCCCGCCTCGAACAGGTCGGCCTCGGAATCGACGGCGGTATGCCACGTCACCCGGGCCGGCTCGACCTGCGCGGCCCACAGCGATCGGCAGGCGCGGCGAAAGCCGTCGATGTCGATCGCGTCGGCCAGCGTGACCGATCGCAGGCCATCGGCCGGCGCTTGCGGGCCCGGCGTCGGCGCATACGGAGCGTCCTCGTGCGGCTGCATGCCGCGAGACTAGCGCGACCGACGCATCGCCGCTTCAGGCGAAGAGCAAGGCCTGTTGCGCCGACGGGGCCGACCGGCGCACGAGCGTGCCGGCATCGAGCCTCGGCGCGGGCCGATGGTCGACCAGCACGACGAAAGGAAGCACCTTGGCGAGCGGCACGCGCAGCCGCTCGAGGTCGGCCGTGCGCAGTCGGCGGACACGCCGCGCCTGCAGCAGGCGGCCGACCGCCTTGACGCCGAGGCCTGGCACGCGGAGCAGCATTTCCTTCGGCGCGCGATCGAGATCGACCGGAAACCGGTCGGTGTGCGCGAGCGCCCAGCCGAGTTTGGGATCGACCTCGAGCGACAGCATGCCGTCGCCCGTGGCGACGATCTCGGCGTGCGCGAAACCGTAGAAGCGCATCAGCCAGTCGGCCTGATAGAGCCGGTGCTCGCGAACGAGCGGTGGCGCGATCAGCGGCAACGCCCGGGCCGCATCGGGAATTGGACTGAAGGCCGAGTAGTAGACGCGCTTCAGTCGATACGAGCCGTACAGGGTTGCGCTGGTTTCGAGGATCGTGCGGTCGGACGTCGCGTCGGCGCCGACGATCATCTGCGTGCTCTGGCCGGCCGGAGCGAAGCTCGGCGCGTGCGCCCGTTTCGGCGCGATGCCGGCCTGCGAGGTCGCGGGCCGGGGGCGGGCAGCGTCTTTTGCGTCGTCGATGTGCAGGCGCAGCTGCGCCATCGAGCGCCGGATCGCGGCGCCGTCCTTTTCCGGTGCCAGCTCGGCGAGCGACTGCACCGTCGGCAGTTCGACGTTGATGCTCAGGCGGTCGGCATAGCGGCCGGCCCGCGCGAGAAGCTCCGCGCTGGCGTCGGGAATCGTCTTCAGGTGGATGTAGCCGCGAAAGTCGTGCTCCTCGCGCAGCACCCTCGCCACCTCCACGACCTGTTCCATTGTGTAGTCGGGCGAGCGGATGATGCCGGAGCTGAGGAAGAGCCCCTCAATGCAGTTGCGTCGATAGAAGTCGAGCGTGAGTCGCACCACCTCGCCGACCGTGAAGCGCGCGCGAGGCACGTTGCTGGTGACCCGGTTGACGCAGTACAGGCAGTCGTAGACGCAGAAGTTGGTGAGCAGGATCTTGAGCAGCGAGATGCAGCGACCGTCGGGCGCATAGCTGTGGCAGATGCCGGAGCCTTCGGTCGAGCCGACGCCCTTGCCGCCGATCGAGTGGCGCTTCTCGGTGCCGCTCGAGGAGCACGACGCATCGTACTTGGCGGCGTCGGCGAGGATCGCGAGTTTGCGTTCGAGTTGCACGGGGAAGGCGGCTCGCGAGGACGGAACTGTATGAATATAAGGGATATCCGCTTAGCTCCAGTCAAGCTAGCGGATGGATGTCCCAGTAGCAGGGCCGGTGGCGGGCAAGGACTATCCGCGCAACTGGACCGGGTTTTTGGATTGGTTTGGCAGCGAAGAGGCCTGCCTTGCGTATCTGGAGGGACTGCGCTGGCC
>JALYSL010000522.1 GCA_030854825.1 Pseudomonadota bacterium | reverse complement strand
GGCCAGCGCCGAGCGGGAATTGCAGCTTGCCTTCGAGGGTGCGTGAGTTCGGATTGAAGAACTCCATCTGGACGCGGGTCTCGGCGACGCCGGCGGCGACCTCGACGTCGATCTTCAGCGCCCGCAGGCGAACCGGCTGTTCCGCGCCCGGGACCGCGAGCGTCGGCGGTCGCCAGACCGGCGCCACGAGCTCCGAGCGCGATTGCGCGGCGGCAGGCAGGCCAGTGGCGCAAGCCGCCGCGACGAGAAGGGTGCGCAGAGACAAGATGCGGAAGGAAGGGCGAGCAAGCATGGTCGTGACCTGGCGGCAAAGTGGATCGGACGAGGCAGCAGCGCCTCCTGGCATGAAACGGGCGACCCTTCCGTTCGGGGTGAAACCCGGCGGGCAGCCTCGATGCGGAGCCTAAAATCGCCCCTTTTGCCGGCTGCCGAATGACTCTGCCGCGTTTCACGGATCTCGCTCGACAAGGCCTGCTCGCTGGCAAGCGCGTCTTCATCCGCTCCGACCTCAACGTGCCGCAGGACAGCGCCGGCCGGATCACCGAAGACACGCGCATTCGCGCTTCGCTGCCCTGCATCGAGCAGGCACTCGCCGCCGGCGCCGCGGTGATGGTGACGTCGCATCTCGGCCGGCCGACCGAAGGCGAGCCGCAGCCGGCCGACACGCTCGCGCCGGTGGCGGCGCGGCTGGGCGAATTGCTCGGCCGCGCGGTACCGCTGAAGAAGAACTGGACCGAGGGCGTCGATGTCGCGCCCGGCCAGCTCGTCGTGCTCGAGAACTGCCGCCTCAACAAGGGCGAGAAGAAGAACGATCCGGCGCTCGCCAGGAAGCTGGCGGCGTTGTGCGACGTTTTCGTCAACGACGCGTTCGGCACCGCGCACCGCGCCGAAGCGACCACCTGCGGCATCGCCGAATTCGCCCACCTCGCCTGCGCCGGGCCGCTGCTCGCCGCTGAGGTCGACGCGATCACCCAGGCGCTGGCAAATCCGAAACGCCCGCTCGTCGCCATCGTCGCCGGCAGCAAGGTCTCGACCAAGCTGCTGGTCCTGCAAAGTCTGGCCAGGAAGGTCGACCGGCTGGTTGTCGGTGGCGGCATCGCCAACACGTTCCTGCTGGCCGACGGGCTGCCGATTGGCAAAAGTCTGGCCGAGCCCTCGCTCGTCGGCGAGGCGCGCGCCGTGATCGAGGCGATGCGGGCGCGCGGCGCCGAGGTGCCGATCCCGACCGACGTCGTCACGGCGCGCGATTTCAATGCCGATGCGGCGGCGACCGTGAAGCAGGTCGCCGATGTCGACGGCGACGATCTCATTCTCGACATCGGGCCGAAGACCGCGAGCGCGCTGGCCGAGGTGCTGAAATCGGCCGGCACGATCGTCTGGAATGGCCCGGTCGGCGTCTTCGAATTCGAGGCCTTCTCGCAAGGCACCGAAGTCATCGCCCGCGCCATCGCCGCGTCGGATGCGTTCAGCCTCGCCGGAGGTGGCGACACGCTCGCCGCGATCGCGAAATACGGCATCGCGAACGACATCGGCTACATCTCGACCGGCGGCGGCGCCTTTCTCGAAATGCTCGAAGGCCGCCCCCTGCCGGCGATCGAAATCCTCGAGCGCCGCGCGCGCGAAACCTTATCGGACCCTGCCTGATGGAAATGAACGGCCTGCGCGCCACCAAGATCGTCGCCACCCTCGGCCCGGCTTCGAGCTCGCCCGAGGTGCTCGAGCGCATGCTGCGCGCCGGCGTCGACGTGATGCGGCTCAACTTCTCGCACGGCACGGCTCAGGATCACATCGATCGTGCCGCGCTGATCCGCGAGCTCTCGAAGAAGGTCGGCAGGGAGGTGGCCATCATGGCCGACCTGCAGGGCCCGAAGATCCGTGTCGGCAAGATCGAAGGCGGCAAGACGCTGCTCGAAGCCGGCAGCAAGCTGGTGCTCGACGCTGGCTTTGCCGGCCTGGGCACCAGCGCCCGGGTCGGCCTCGACTACAAGGAATTGCCGCGCGACGTGCGCCCCGGCGACACGCTGCTGCTCAACGACGGCCTGCTCCGCCTGGTCGTCGACGCGGTGCGCGGCGAAGAGGTGCACACCACCGTCATGGTGGGCGGTGATCTGTCGAACAACAAGGGCATCAACAAGGCCGGCGGCGGCCTGACCGCGCCGGCGTTGACGGCCAAGGACATGGAAGACATCAAGACGGCGATGTCGTTCCAGTGCGAATACCTCGCGGTCAGCTTTCCGAAGAGCGCCACCGACATGGAAATGGCGCGCCAGCTCGCCAATGTTGCCGGCGAGCCGTGGAAGCACAAGCCGCAGCTGATCGCCAAGATCGAGCGCAGCGAAGCGATCCCGGCGCTCGAATCGATCCTGCGCGCCTCCGACGGAATCATGGTCGCGCGCGGCGACCTGGCGATCGAGGTCGGCAATGCCGCCGTGCCGGCGCTGCAGAAACGCATGATCAGGCTGGCTCGTGAGCTCGACCGCTTCACCATCACAGCGACGCAGATGATGGAGTCGATGATCGTCAACCCGGTGCCGACGCGGGCCGAGGTGAGCGACGTCGCCAATGCCGTGCTCGATGGCACCGACGCGGTGATGCTCTCGGCCGAGACAGCGGCCGGCCGCTACCCGGTCGAGACGGTGGAGATGATGGCCTCGATCTGCGTCGAGGCCGAGCGCGCCGAGGAGATCTCGCTCGATGCCGGCTTCACCAACAAGACCTTCGGCCGGATCGACCAGTCGATCGCCATGGCCGCGCTTTTCACCGCCTACCACCTCGGCTGCAAGGCCATCCTCGCGCTCACCGAATCGGGCTCGACGGCGCTCTGGATGAGCCGGCAGAAGATCCACGTGCCGATCTTCGGCATCACCTCGCAGATCAGGAGCCAGCGGCGGATGGCGATGTACCGCAACGTCACGCCGATGCTGATGCCCAATTTCGATGATCGCGACGAGGCGCTGCAGCACGCCGAGCAGTTGCTCGTCGAGGCCGGCGTGCTCAAGCCCGGTGATACCTACGGCATCACCTGTGGCGAGCCGATGGGCTACCCGGGCGGCACCAACATGCTGAAGGTGGTGCGCGTCGGATGAACGTCGCGACGGTCACGGTCGACGACATCCGCGCCGCCGCCCGGCGCCTGCAAGGCGAGGTGGGCGAAACGCCCTGCCTGCGCTCGCGCACGCTATCGGCGATCTGCGGCTGCGAGGTCTTTCTCAAGTTCGAGAACCTGCAGTTCACGGCGTCGTTCAAGGAGCGCGGCGCCCTCAACAAGCTGTCGCAGCTGACGGCCGAAGAGCGTGCCAAGGGCGTGCTCGCGGTCTCGGCCGGCAACCACGCGCAGGCGGTGGCATATCACGCCGAGCGGATGGGCATCGCCGCCACCATCGTCATGCCACGCTTCGCGTCGTCGGTGAAGGTCGAGAACACGCGCGGCTTCGGCGCCGAGGTCGTGCTCGAGGGCGACACTTTCGAAGACGCCCGGGTCGCCGGCTTGAAGCTCGTCGCCGAGCGCGGCTACACGCTGGTCCATCCCTTCGACGACCCGGCGGTGATCGCCGGCCAGGGCACCATCGGCCTCGAGATGCTGGCGCAGCAGCCGGAGATCGACACCCTCGTCATCGCCATCGGCGGAGGCGGCCTGATTGCCGGCATCGCCACTGCGGCGCGGGCGCTCAAGCCGGGCATCCGGATCGTCGGCGTACAGACCGAGCGTTTCCCGGCGGCGTGGAACGCCAGGCACGGGCAGAACCGCGAGAGCCGCCAGGCGACCATCGCCGACGGCATCGGCGTCAAGAACCCGGGCACGCTGACCCTGCCGATGATCGAGGCGCTGGTCGACGACGTGGTGCTCGTCTCCGAAGACGACATCGAGCAGGCGATCCTGATGCTGCTCGAGATCGAGAAGACCGTCGTCGAGGGCGCCGGTGCGGTCGGCCTCGCCGCGCTGCTCAAGGACAAGCCGGGCTTCGCCGGCCGCAAGGTCGGCCTCGTGCTCTGCGGCGGCAACATCGAGCCGCTGGTGCTGGCCGAGATCATCGAGCGCGGCATGGTCAAGTCGGGGCGGCTCGCGCGGCTGCGCGTCGACGTGCGCGACGTGCCCGGCGCCCTTGCCGACGTCGCCGCGCTGCTCGCCCGCCTGGGTGCCAACATCGACGAGGTGCAGCACCAGCGCGCCTTTACCTCGCTCTCGGTCGAACGGGTGCAGATCGAGGT
>JALYSL010000520.1 GCA_030854825.1 Pseudomonadota bacterium | reverse complement strand
GTCTATGGCGACGCGGCCGGTGCCTGGATCGACGAGACGCACGCGCTCCGGCCCGCCACCGATCGGGCCCGTCGGCGCGTCGATGCCGAGCAGCGCCTGCGCTGGTTCGGTCGACTGAGCGGCGTCGCCGTCACGCTGCTGCGCATTCCTGGCATCTACGCGCTCGATCGACCGGGCGGCGATCCGCGCGAGCGCCTGGCACGAGGGACGCCTGTGCTAGCCCCGATCGACGACGCGTTCACCAACCACATCCACGCCGACGACCTGGCGCGCGCCTGCGTCGCCGCCCTGCATCGTGGCTTGCCGCAGCGCGCCGTCAACGTCAACGACGACACCGCGTTGCGCATGGGCGAATACTTCGATCTGGCGGCTGATCTTTTCGACCTGCCGCGGCCGGCGCGCCTGTCGCGCGAGGAGGCCGTAGCCCGGCTCTCGCCGATGCAACTGAGCTTCATGAGCGAGTCGCGCCGCTTGGTCAACCGGCGCATGAAAAACGAGCTGCGCGTCGTCTTGCGTCATCCGACGGTCGCTTCCGGCTTGCGCGCTTGTCCCGATTGAGCGGCGGCGCGGCGTCGACACAATGGCGCGACCGATGAAAGCCCTGCTGTTGACCGAGCCGATGCCGGCGGCGCCTTTCGTCGCCGCGATCTCGGCCCTCGCCCCCGAGCTCGAGCTGATCGAATACCGGCCGAGCCTCGGCGAGACCGAGCTCGCGGCAATCGACATCGCGATCGGCTGGCGCCTGCCCGACGGGCTCGCCGCGCGGATGCCCAGGCTCGGCTGGGTCTGCTCGATCGCCGCGGGCGTCGAGAAGCTGCTGCGGCCCGAGCTGGCGCCGCACGTCATCGTCTCGCGCATCGTCGACCCGGCGCAGGCGGCCGGCATCGCCCAGTTCGTCGTCACGATGGTGCTGCGCCACGCGCGCTCGCTCGAGCTCTACGAAGTACAGCAGCGCGAGCGCTCGTGGCGGCGCCAGCCGACGCCGCTGGCGACGCATCGGGTCGCCGTGCTCGGCACCGGCGCGATGGGCGGCGAGATCGTCGAGTGGCTGGGCCGCGTCGGCTTTGCCGCCCGCGGCTGGAACCGTCGCTCGGCCGAGACGTTCCATCAGGTGCTGGCGCAGAGCGACGTCGTCGTCTGTGCCTTGCCCCTGACCGACGCCACCGAGGGGATCCTCGGTGCGCACGCCTTCGCCTGCATGCCGCGCGGCAGCTACCTCGTCAACGTCGCCCGCGGCGCCCATGTGGTGGAACCCGACCTGATTGCCGCGGTACGTTCGGGCCACCTCGGCGGCGCCGCCCTCGACGTACAGCGCCACGAGCCGATGCCGGCCGATGACCCGCTCTGGACGGTGCCCGGCATCACCATCACGCCGCACATCGCGGCGCAATCGTCGACAGTAGTCATCGCGACGCAGTTCGTTGCCGCCCTGCGCGCTCTGCAGCGCGGCGAAGAGGTGCCGAACGCGATCGACCGGATGCGCGGCTACTGACCTTCTCGGCTAGATTCCCTGCGGCCGGCTGAAGGTGCTCGTGCGGTCGATGGCCCGGGCCTTGAGGTGCATCGTTTCCTCGCCGCGCTGGATGTCGATCGAGACCTCTCGCTCGGCGTGGTGATCGCGCCAGAGCGTCTTGTAGAACGAAGCGAGGTCGCCGATGGCGACGCCGTCGACGGCCTGGATGATGTCGCCCGGCTGCAGGCCGGCGTCTTCGGCCGGGCCTTCGGGCGTCAGGCGGACAACGCGGACGTGGCCTTCGGCCTCGATGCAGTTCAGGCCGAGCCATGGGCGCGTGCTGTCTCGCGAAGCGCCGTGCGCGCGAAGCTCCGACAGGATCGGCTTGAGGAGGTCGACCGGAACGAACATGTTGCCGCGCAACGCCGGTGCGCCGGCCCCGGCCGCATCGGTCACGACCAGGGAGCCGATGCCGACCAGCTCGCCGTTGCCGTTGAAGAGGCCGGCGCCGCTGTGGTCGGCCCGGGCCGGCGCGGTGAACAAGGCGCCGTCGATGTAGTACTCCCAGTAGCCCGAGAACGGGCGGCGCGAGACCAGGCGGGCCAGGCTGAGGTCGGCATCGCCACCGCCGCTGGCGATCATCAGAGGCTCGTCGTGCTGGATCGAGGACGACGCGCCGAGCGGCACCGGCGCGAGCGCCAATGGCGTCAGCGCCTGGAGCAGGCCGAAGCCGGAGGCGATGTCTTCGGCGATGACGCGGGCCGGCACCCGCCGGCCGCCGTCGATGACGAGGTCGATGTGATCGGCTTCGAGGATGAGGTAGCCGATCGTCAGCACCAGACCGTCGGCGCCGATGACCACGCCGGAGCCTTCGCGGGCCCGCCCGAGCGTGGCAATCGACCGCGCATCTTCGACGGCCGTCACTTCGACGCCGATGACCGCGGCGTGAGCCCGCGACAACGCGGCCTTGCGTTCGTCCAGTCGCGCCAGGACGGCGTTGGCCGGCGCCGCGATGCCAGTGAGCGTGTCGGCATGCGCCAGGCTTTCGCTCCCGCTCGCGGCGATCAGCCAGAGGGTGAACGCGAGACCGGCACGCCGCCAGGACGTTCGGCGCAAGCGCGTGGCAGGGGGTGGCTTCGGCAAGGCGATCTCCGCGCGAACGTCGGAGACAAAGCATGAGCCGAGCCGCGCGCCCTGTGCGGCGCAGGGGCTTTCGTTCCGACGAGAGGCGGCTAGCGCCGCCCGAACGGCATCTGCCCGCGCCAGTAGCGAAGCATGAGCAGGCCGCCCAGCATGCCGCCCAGATGCGCGAAGTGAGCGACACCCGTGTTCATGACGTAGGCGCCCTGGTAGAGCTCGATCAGGCCGTACAGCACGACGAGGTATTTGGCCTTCATCGGGATGACGAAGAAGAGCAGGATGATGCGGTTCGGAAAGATCATCGCGAAGGCGAGCAGCAGCCCGAACAGGCCGCCCGACGCGCCGATCGTCGGCGCACCTTCGTGGAGCACGTAGTTGACGAGCAGCTGCGTCAGCGCCGCGGCGATGACGCTGGCGGCGAAGAACTGCAGGTAGCGCTTCTGACCCCACACCTGCTCGAGTTCGGAGCCGAACATCCACAGGCCGAGCATGTTGAAGAACAGGTGCTCGAAGCTGCCGTGCAGGAACGCATAGGTGCCGATCTGCCAGGGCCAGAACTCGCCGCTGCCGATCGGCCACAACGCGAACGATGCCCAGGCGCCGCCGCCGAGCAGGCGCTCCAGAAAGAAGACGGCGACGTTGGCAAGCAGGAGGGCTTGGGTCGCGGGTGGGAGCGGCGGCATTCGGCGGGGTGCGGCAGGTCGAAGGAACGAGAGTCTACGGTCCGCGCGCGGCCGCGCCGCTATGGCAAACTCGCGGCCCTGCTAGCCCTGCGGCCTCGGTGGCGAAATTGGTAGACGCGCGGGACTCAAAATCCCGTTCCGCGAGGAGTGTCGGTTCGATTCCGACCCGAGGCACCAACAGAGGGTTTCAGGACACGTCAGGCGCGTCAAATTCGCAGCCGAATGGGCCTAACCTCGTAGGTTATTTCCTTCACGTTGTGCCACGAGGCGTCAAAAACTCCCATTGCGTTGCAGCGGCATTTCCGGGTGCAAACCCTGGCACGCTTCGGATAGTCCGGAGCGGAACCCGGTCACAAGATGCTGACCGACGCCGACTGCCGACATGCGGCCCGTCCTGAAGACAGGAAGCGGCTACGTTTGAACGACGCGGCGGCCGTCGCCCGTCCGCCTGGATGAAAGAATGGGACGTCGGGCTCCGATCTAGAGAAGGGCAACGTCATGAAGACCGCAGCCTAACGAGCTTGCGCCGACCCGCCGATCAGATGATCAATTCGATGACACAAGGCCCGCGCCGCGAGAAGGCGCGCCTAAGCTGATCGCCCAGTTCGTCCAGCGTCGCGGCCCGGGCTGCCTCTACGCCATGACCCCGGGCGAGAGCGACCCAGTCGAGGTCGGGCCGATCCAGTGTCAGCATGTCGTGCGCGCGCTGGCGAGGCGCACCCGCGCCGACATGCGCGAACTCGCCGTGCAGGATCCGGTATGAGCGGTTGGCGAGCACGACGACCGTGACATCGAGGTCCTCGCGCGCCATCGTCCACAACGCCTGCAGCGTGTACATGGCACTGCCGTCGCCTTCGAGCGCGACCACTTTGCGATCGGGGGCGGCGATCGCCGCCCCGGTCGCCGCTGGCAGTCCCCATCCGATCGAGCCGCCCATGATGTTGAGCCAGTCGTGGGGCGACGCGCTCGCCATGCTCGCGCCGAAGTTCCGGCCCGACGAGATCGCCTCGTCGGTCACGATTGCATTCTCCGGCAGCAGTGCGGCAAGCGCGGCGGCGATGCCCTCGAGCGTGACCGTGCCCGTGGGCATTGCGGGGCGCCTCAGCACGTTCACGTGCGCCGGGACCAATCCCAAGGCGCCCACTTCACGGGCCAGGGCATCCAGCGCCTGCTCGATGTCGTCCTCGACGCCCGCGAGCGTGGTGACGGTGCAGCCTTCGGCAATCAGCCGGCTCGGTTTGCCGGGATAGGCAAAGAATGCGACCGGCGACCGGGCTCCCGCAAGCACGAGCTGTCGAACGTCCTTCAGGGTAGCCAGGGCGGCGTCGACCGGGTATGGCAGGCGATCGGCCCGAATCCGGCCGGCTCCGCCTTCGGCGCGCGCGTTGCCGTACTCGGACATCAGCCGGCAGCCGGTCCTGGCCGCGATGCGACCGGCGAGTTCGAGTGCCTTGCCCCGCAGTGCAGCACCGCCGAGCAGGAGCATCGCGGGCTCGCCATTGCGAAGCGCGCGAGCGGCAGCGTCGACCGCAGCCGGATCGGTCCGCGAGCGCGGCGTCGTCGCTTCCGCGATGACCGGGTCGCCGCCCGGCTCCCACGTCGAATCCGCAGGCGC
>JALYSL010000519.1 GCA_030854825.1 Pseudomonadota bacterium | reverse complement strand
CGCCAGCGCCGCGCGTCGCGCCCGCCCGCCGGTCACAGCGGATTCCCCGCCGAGGTGATCCCTGCAGGCGAATCGATCGAGATCAATCCCAAGGCCCCGTCATGAGCGACACCTCGAACGGTCTGCTGCTGTTCTCGCCTGCCGGTGTGCTGCGCTCAATCGCGCCGTTGCGCCGCGCGGCGGTGCGGTTGCGCAAGCTCGGCTTCGACGTCGCAATCGACGCCGATGCCGTGACGCGTCACCAGCGCTTTGCCGGCGACGACGAGGTTCGTCTGGCAGCGCTGCACCGCGTCGCGGACGCGCATCCCAGCGTCGCCCTCGCCACGCGCGGCGGCTATGGCCTGACGCGACTGCTCGACCGGATCGAGTGGAAGCGGTTGAAGAAGAGCGTCGAGGCCGGCACCCGATGGGTCGGGATGAGCGACATGACCTCGCTTCAGCTCGCGCTGCTGGCGCGCGACGGCGGCGTCACCTGGGCCGGCCCGCTCGCCTGCGACGACTTCGGCCGCAGCACGGCCGACGGCGGCGTGGACGACGTCACCGAAGCCTGTTTCGCCGAGGCGATGTCGGGCGAGCTCGAGGCGGTCGGCTTCCGGACGGCCTCCGGCTTCGACGGGCTCGGGGTCAAGGGCACGCTCTGGGGCGGCAACCTCGCGATCGTCAATTCGCTGCTGGCGACGCCGCACTGGCCGCGCATCAAGGGCGGCATCCTCTTTCTCGAGGATGTCAACGAGCATCCCTATCGTGTCGAGCGCAACCTGCTCCAGCTTCATCAGGCCGGCGTACTCGACGCCCAGAAGGCGGTCGTGCTCGGCGCCGTGACGGGCTTTCGCAAGTCGCCGCTCGACCGCGGCTACGGGCTCGACGCGATGCTCGCGCGGGTCCGTGCGTCGACGCGCACGCCAATCCTCACCGGCCTTCCGTTCGGCCACGTGGCAACGAAGGTGACGTTGCCCGTCGGGGCCAAGGTCAGGCTCATGGTCGAGGGGCGCCAGGCCTATCTCGCCTGGGGCTAGCGAGCGAGACCCCGCGGGCGAGGGGAAGGGTCGACCGCCACTGCTGAATTCGATCCGCGACCTGCAGGTTCCATGTTGCAGGGAGCCAACGTCACAGGATCGTGTCGCCAGATTGCGACGCCGGTTTGTGTAAAGGGTCCATCGGTTTCGGCGGTCCGTTTCTCGCTCCGATCGCCCGCGAGCCCGGGCAATGCCCCGGCAGCCTCGCGGCGTCCCGTCCTACGCATCAAGCGTGGTGGCGGGCGAGTGGTGGATACCCTGAGAAATCGCGCCTCGCGTCGCCGATGACAATTCATTTACACGCCTTTTCAGTGTGTCTCGCGCCGTTCACAAGATTGGCACGTGACTTTGCAAAAAGGCCGGGGTCTATAGATCGTCGAACGAATCTTTCACCGGGGGAATCTACATGTTGAAGAAGACGAAGCTCTGTACGGGGCTGATGGTCGCCTGCGGGGGCGTATTGCTGAGTGCTGGACAGTCTGCGATGGCGCAGGCGACGCAATCCCTCCAACGCGTCGAAATCACGGGCTCGAACATCAAGCGCTCGGACACCGAGACGGCTTCGCCGGTCCAGGTGATCAGCAAGCAGGAGCTCGATCAGTCCGGCAAGGGCACGGTCGCCGAATTCCTCCAGACGCTCACGGCCGACGGCCAGGGCTCGGTGCCATTCACGTACGGTCGCGGCTTCTCCGGCGCCACCTCCGCCGGCATCTCGCTGCGCGGCCTCGGCGCGAACGCAACCCTGGTGCTGCTCAACGGCCGCCGCATCACGACCGCGGTGCTCGCGGACGATGCGCAGCGCACCTACGTCGACCTGAACCAGATTCCCCTCGAGATGGTCGACCACGTCGACGTCGTGAAGGACGGCGCGTCCGCCATCTACGGCTCGGACGCCGTCGCCGGCGTCGTCAACATCATCCTGAAGAAGAACTTTTCCGGCACCGTGCTGAAGGCGTCGTACGGCACCTCGTACAAGGGTGACGGCAACGAACCCCGCATCGCACTGACGCACGGCTTCGGCGATCTCGTCAAGGACGGCTACAACGTCATCCTCAACGCCGAGTACGGCAAGAAGGGCTCGATCTACTACCGCGATCGCACCGGTCGTGGTCCGGTCGGCGTGTCGGCCATCGGCCAGCCGCAGTGGGGCTTCGATCCGGATGCCGGCCCGAGCAACAACATTCCGCGCCAGGGCGGCAACGGCTGGATCCCGGCCGGTGTCAACAACAGCGCCTCCACGAGCATCATCGGCAACGTCCGCAACCCGACGACGCTCAACTACTACAGCCGCTCGGATCCGGCCGGCGTCGGCTTCACCCGTACGTTCCCCAACGCGGCCACGTATTGCGGCGCCAACGCCAACCTGCCGCAGAACAACCCGAACGGCGGCTGCATCATCGATGTTCGCCAGGCCGTCAGCCAGATCCAGCCGTCTCAGGAGTCGGGCAGCTTCTCGGGACGCGTGACCAAGCAGGTCACGCCCGACATCGAGGGTTCGCTCGACTTCGGCTTCTACCAAGTGCGCACCAGCGTCGATGGCCTGCCGATCTCGCCGAGCGCTGGCTTCTACCTGCCGAACGGTACCGTGGTCTCGCAGACCGCGGTGACCTTGCTCGGCGCGAACCATCCCGACAACCCGTACTTCGGCACGGCAGCGCGGCTCGCCTATCTGCCGCTGTACGACACCGGAGTCACGCCGGTCAATTCGGCTGCCCACTCGGAGCGCCTCGCCGGCGCCCTGAAGGGCACATACATGGGCTTCGACTTCGACGCCGGCCTGATCTGGTCGGAAGCGCAGCAGACCGACACCTCGGTCAAGACGGTCAACTGGCGCGTCAAGAACGCCCTGCTCAACCCGACACCCGCCAACGTCGCAACCGCGACCGCCTTCAGCCCCGCCTACGCGGCCCTGCCGCCGGGCACGGTCTGGCGCATCGGCGAGAACGCGGGTCTCAACTCGGCCGCGATGTACAAGGCGCTGCTCGCCGACCAGGAGCGCAACGGCTATTCACGCCTGTACGGCGCCGACATCAAGGTCTCGAAGGAAGTCGGCCAGTTGCCGGGCGGACCGATCGGCATCGCTGTCGGTCTCGAGGCACGTCGCGAGCAGAACGCACTGCCGCTCTACTCGGGCTTCGGTGACTACCAGGGCCTGTCCCTGACGGCGTACAGCGGCAAGCGCAACATCTACGCGACCTACGTCGAAGCCAATCTGCCGGTGATCAAGCAGCTCGAGCTGAATGGGGCGCTGCGTTACGACCACTACACCGACGCGGGCGATTCGCTCACACCGAAGCTCGGCATCAAGTACAAGCCGATCAGCAATCTCGCGCTGCGTGGCACGTACTCGAGGTCGTTCCGTGCACCGTCGTCGACGGAAAACAGCGCGAATTCACTCGCTGCCTTCGGCGGCGCGACCGTGAACGACAACGTTCGCTGCGCGGCGCTGACCGCAGACGGCGTGGCGGCGGCCACAGTGGCAGCCAACTGCCTGAACGTGGCGCCGACCTTCATTCAGAGCGGCAACCCCGCTCTGAAGCCGGAGAAGTCGACGAGCTTCACCCTGGGCCTGGTCTTCGACGTCACGCCGAAGTCGAGCGTCACGGTCGATGCCTGGCAGATCAAGCGCAAGGGCCTGCCCGTCATCGAGCAGCCCCAGTCGGCTGTCGATGCGGGCCAACTCGTGCGTGACCCGGCGACGAAGCTTTCGCCGAACGATCCCGGCTCCATCCTGAACGGTTCCGTGATCTTCCAGAACTCGGCGGAAAGCTTGACGAGCGGGGTCGACCTCGAGGCCAAGACGAAGTGGGCCCTGGGCACGTACGGCGGGCTGACGACGGGTCTGACGTGGACGCACCTGATCATCCAGCGCGTCACCGATGCCGACGGCACGGTGCACAACTACGCAGGCACGCACGGTGATTGCAACATCACGAACTGCATCGGCTCGCCGCGCGAAAAGGTCAGCTTCAACGGGACATGGGACTTCGCCCCGTGGCGCGTCGGCCTGAACGTCAACTATCGCGGCTCGTACAAGAACACCGACGAGCAGGCGACGGTCGGGTGCAACCAGTCCTTGCTGAACGGCGCGGACTTCCCAGGGGGCTGCAAGATCAAGTCGTTCACGACGGCCGATCTCTCGGGAGCCTGGAAGTTCGGCAAGAACTCGGAGATCTTCGGCTCGATCCAGAACGTGTTCGACACCAAGCCCCCGGCGGACTTCTACACGTACGGCGCCATTGGCTACAACCCGCTGGACTACTCGGGCGCGATCGGTCGCTTCTTCCGCATTGGTGTGAAGCACCAGTTCTAAGAAGCGTTTCTCGCGAACTCCACCGCCCGAAAGGACGGTGGAGTTTTTTCTTGCTCGTGCCTGCCCGCGCAGCGATTGATCCGACGAAACGGAACGGACCCTGCGTCTAGAATCCCGCGATCCCGCGCGTCCAGCGATCGGCGGCTCGACAACATCAGGCTTCCCGACGCACGCGTTCGACCGCAACCTGGAGACCCCGGTGCGATGAATTATTCGCAGCAACAAGCCGATCCGAAAAAGCATCTCTTCGGGATTGGTGCTGTCATCCTGTTTCACGTGCTGGTCGTGTACGCGCTCGTCACGGGCCTGGCCAAGAAGGTCGTCGACGTCATCCGTGCGCCGATCGAGACCAAGGTGATCGAGGAGATCAAGAAGCCGCCGCCGCCGCCGGAAGTGATCGTGCCGCCGCCGCCGAAGCTCGAGGCGCCGCCGCCTCCGTTCATTCCGCCGCCCGAGATCCAGATCGCCAACCCGCCACCCGCGCCCACCATCACGGCGACGACGCCGACACCGCCGCCGGCGCCTGTCGTCATCGCGCCTGCGCCCCCGCCCGTCGCGGTCGCGCCAGCGCCAGCGCCACCGGCACCTGCACCTGCGCCTGCCGTGTTGTCAGCTGGAGTCGTCTGCTCGAACTACGCGAGCGTCATGGGCGACGTCGCGTTCCCGCGCGAGGCTGTGCGTCAGGGTCTGGATCGCGGCGAGGCGGTGATCCAGTTCACCCTGACTGCTGCTGGCGAGGTCAAGGACATCCACACCGTGCGCTCGTCGAATCCGATCTTTGCCCGCAACAGCCTGCGCATCGTCGGCAACTACAAATGCCAGGGTCAGGGACGCGACATCCAGGTGACGGTGCCCTTCGGATACAAGCTCGAATGAGCGCTTCGCGAGTCACCGCGACGCGGACCGGATCCCGAAGCAGAATTTTCATCGCCAACTTCAGACAGACAGAAAGAACCTTCATGCGTCATACACCAGCCACCTCGGCGCGCTTCGCGGCAACTCTGACCCTGCTCTTCGTCATGGCGGCGGGCGCCGTCCTGCCGAGCACCGTCTACGCTCAGGCCGCCTCGGCACCCGACGTCACCGCGGCTCCGGCTGCGGCAGCTGCCTCCGACACCACCGCGGCGGCTCCGGCGCCGGCGCCCATGACGGCTGCGCCAGTGATGAAGGAAACGGTCGACAACCCCTACGGCCTCGGTGCCCTCTGGGATCAGGGCGACTACATCGCTCGCGGCACGCTGATCATCCTGGTGCTCATGAGCATGGGTAGCTGGTACATCCTCGTCACCAAGCTCTACGAGAGTCTCAAGCTGAGCTCCGAGGCGAAGGGTGCTCAGCGGACCTTCTTCAAGGCGAAGACCCTGAGCGACGGCGCGCAGCTGCTCAAGACGGGCGGTGCGTTCCGCTACATCGCCGACTCCGGTATCGACGCGAGTGCGCACCACGAAGGCACGCTGACCGAGAACATCGACTACAGCACCTGGGTATCGATGAGCGTGCAGCGCAGCCTCGACGACATCCAGAGCCGCCTTCAGGACGGACTCGCGTTCCTCGCCACGGTCGGATCGACGGCGCCGTTCGTCGGCCTGTTCGGGACGGTCTGGGGCATCTACCACGCCCTGACCGCGATCGGCATCGCCGGCCAGGCGTCGATCGACAAGGTTGCCGGTCCGGTCGGCGAGGCACTGATCATGACGGCGATCGGCCTCGCGGTCGCGGTGCCTGCGGTGCTCGGCTACAACTGGCTCGTCCGCCGCAACAAGGTGACGATGGAATCGGTCCGGCGTTTCGGTGCCGACCTCCACGGCGTGTTGATGGGCGCGCAACTCGGCAGCTCTGCGGCCAAGCGCTGACAGGCAGGGAGCACTTCACATGGCCATGAACGTCGGTTCGGACGACGGCGAGGAGGACGATGTCGTCTCCGACATCAACACCACGCCGCTCGTCGACGTGATGCTGGTGCTGCTGATCATCTTCCTGATCACGATCCCGGTCGTCACGCACACCATTCCGGTCCAGTTGCCGAAGGAAACCAACATTGCGCGCCAGACCAAGCCGGAGAACATCGAAATCTCGGTCAACAAGGATGGCGATATCTTCTGGAACCAGCAGCAGGTCGCGGACAGCGACGCGCTGTTCCAGCGCCTCAGCAAGGTCGCGACCATGAAGCCGCAACCGGAAGTGCAGATCCGCGGCGACGGGCGGGCTCGCTACGAGTCGGTCGGTCGGGTCCTGTACCAGTGCACGCGGGCCGCGATCCAGAAGGTCAGCTTCATCACCGAACCGCCGCCCAAGGGCTAGGAGCCAGAAATGTCAATGCACGTAGGCGGCGCTGGCGAGCCCGAAGTGATGATGGACATCAACACCACGCCGCTCATCGACGTGATGCTGGTGCTGATCATCATGCTGATCATCACGATCCCGGTGCAACTGCACAGCGTCAACCTGAACATGCCGGTCGGCACGCCGCCGCCGCCGCTCAAGGAGCCGGTCGTCGTGACGATCGACATCGACTTCGACGGCACGGTGCTCTGGAATGGCGAGGCGGTGCCGGATCGCGGCGCGCTCGAGGCGCGGCTGTCTCGCGCCGCGGCCGAGCCCGATCAGCCGGAAGTGCACATCCGGCCCAACAAGCTCGTCGAATACAAGTCGGTGGCGGCAGTGCTGGCTTCGGCGCAGCGGCTCGGCGTCACCAAGCTCGGGATGGTCGGCAATGAACAGTTCGTCAAGTAGGTGTCTGCGCGCCGGCGCCGTCGCGATCGTCGTGGCGTGCGGTGGGCTGTTCCCGGTCGCGTCGTCGGCCCAGGAAGGGCTGCGTCCGGAGATCGGCAAGCCGCTGCAGGCCGCCGAGGAGATGATCAAGCGCGGCCGCTACCGCGAGGCTCTGGCAAAGATCCATGACGCCGAGGCGGTCGGCGCACGCAACGCCAACGAGACGTACTTGATCGAGCGCATGCGCCTGGCCGCGGCCTCCGGCGCGGGCGACGCAGATGCCGCGGCGCGATCCTTCGAGGCGCTGAGCGGCTCAGGTCGCATCTCCGGCGCTGACAAGCTGAAGATGATCGAATCGATCGCCGGAAACTTTTATCGAGCGCAGCAGTACGCGAAGTCGATGCAGTGGAGCCAGCGCTACTTCCGCGAGGGCGGCACCAGCCCCGCGATCCGCACCATGCTGATCCAGAGTCAGTACCTGAGCGGCGACTTCGCCGGCG
>JALYSL010000502.1 GCA_030854825.1 Pseudomonadota bacterium | reverse complement strand
GCGCTCTGCTCGTCGTCGAAGACGCGCGCCGGGCCCGTCATCACCGGGTTCTTCAGTCCGGTGATCTTCGCGACCGCGCCTTCGGGCGACAGGTTGCCCTTGAGGATCGCGAGGTGACCGTGCGTGTACATCGGTTTGCCGATGGGGCGGATCACGTCCTGGTCGGCGCGCGGCGCCGCAGGGATGTCCTCTAGGTTCTCCGCCACGGTCTTGCCGGTGATCGTGATGCATTCGCCGTGCAGCAGTCCGGCGACAAGCAGCATTTTCATCACCTGCGGAATGCCGCCGACCCGGTGCAGGTCGACCGCGAGGTAGCGGCCCGAGGGTTTCAGATCGCACAGCACCGGCACCTTCTGGCGCACGCGTTCGAAATCGTCGATCGACCATTCGACGCCGGCGGCGTGCGCGATTGCCAGGTAGTGCAGCACCGCGTTGGTCGAGCCGCCGATCGCCATGATGACCGCGACGGCGTTCTCGATCGACTTGCGGGTGACGATGTCGCGTGGCTTCAGATCGACCTTCACCGCTTCGATCAGCACCCGCGCCGCTTCCTTGGCCGCCTCGACGATCTCGTCGTGCGGATTGGCCATCGTCGACGAATGCGGCAGGCTCATGCCGAGCGCCTCGAATGAAGAGCTCATCGTGTTGGCGGTGTACATGCCGCCGCACGAACCGGTGCCCGGAATCGCGCGGCGCTCGATCTCTCCGAAGTCGACCGCGTTCATGCGCCCGGCGGTGAATTCGCCGACCGCCTCGAAGACGCTGACGATGTTGAGGTCGTGCCCCTTGTAGTGACCGGGCAGGATCGTGCCGCCGTAGACGAAGATCGCCGGCACGTTGGCGCGCAGCATCCCCATCATGCCGCCCGGCATGTTCTTGTCGCAACCGCCGACGACGAGCACGCCGTCCATCCACTGGCCGCCGACGCAGGTCTCGATGCAGTCCGAGATCACCTCGCGCGACACCAGGCTGTACTTCATGCCTTCGGTGCCCATCGCCATGCCGTCGGAGATCGTCGGCGTGCCGAAGATCTGCGCGTTGCCGCCAGCGGCCTCGATGCCGGCAACGGCGGCGTCGGCGAGCTTCTGCAGTCCGGAATTGCACGGCGTGATCGTCGAGTGTCCGTTGGCAACGCCGATCATCGGCTTCTTGAAATCGGCCTCTTCGTAACCCAGGGCGTAGTACATCGAACGGTTCGGCGCGCGTTCGACGCCTTCGGTGATGTGCTTCGAACGGCGGTTGATGCTCATGGCGAGTCTTTGCGAGTCGGGGGAGGCGAGCCGTCGATGATAGCCGAGCGCCTTATGATTCGCTGCCTTTCCGGCCCGCCCCGACCCTCAAGCCGCATGCTCGTCCACCCAAATTTCAACCCGGTCGCAATCGATCTGACGAAGATCGGCTTGCCGATCGCGATCCACTGGTACGGCATCACGTACCTGGTCGCGTTCGGCCTCTTCATCTGGCTGGCATCGCTGCGGGTCAAGCTGCCGTGGTACGCCGAGCGCGGCTGGAGCCGGCGCGAGATCGAAGACCTGATGTTCTACGGCGTGCTCGGCGTCGTGATCGGCGGACGCCTGGGCTACGTGCTGTTCTACAAACCAGGTTTTTACGCCACGCATCCGCTGGAGATCCTTGCCGTCTGGCGGGGCGGCATGTCGTTTCATGGCGGGCTGCTCGGCGTGCTCGGCGCGGTGGCGCTGTTCGGCCATCAGCGCAAGCGCCGGTTCTTCGAGATCACCGACATCATCGCGCCCTGCGTGCCGCTGGGTCTGGCGTCGGGGCGCATCGGCAACTTCATCAACGGCGAACTGTGGGGCCGTGCGGCCGACCCGAGCCTGCCGTGGGCGATGATCTTTCCGGAATCGGGGTCGATGATCCCGCGCCATCCGTCGCCGCTCTACGAGTTCCTGCTCGAAGGGCTGCTGCTGTTCGTGCTGCTGTGGCTGTACGCGCGCAAGCGCCGCAAACTCGGGCAGGTGTCGGCCGCGTTCCTGATCGGCTACGGCGTCTTTCGCTTCATCGCCGAATACTTCCGCGAGCCCGACGCCTTCCTCGGCCTCCTGGCGCTCGGCATGAGCATGGGCCAGTGGCTGTGCGTGCCGATGGTCGCCGCCGGTGTCGCGCTCTGGCTCTGGGGCCGCGGCCGCAGTGCGGTGGCGCCGGTCGGCCTGCCGCTTCGTGTCTGACGAGCGCCGGCTGCTGTGCGACAGATCGTTCTAGACACCGAGACCACGGGCCTCAGCCCCGAGTCGGGCGACCGCATCATCGAGATCGGATGCGTCGAGCTCGTCAACCGGCGCCTGACCGGGCGCCACGTTCACTTCTACGTCAACCCCGAGCGCCGCAACAGCCTCGACGCCTTCAAGGTGCACGGCCTGTCCGACGAGTTCCTCGCCGACAAGCCGGTCTTCGCGCACGTCGCCGACGAGCTTCTCGAGTTCGTGCGCGAGGCCGAGGTCATCATCCATAACGCCGCGTTCGATGTCGGCTTCCTCGACGCCGAACTGCGCCGGATCGGCCGTCCCGGCTTCACCGGCCACGCTGGCCGTGTCACCGACAGTCTGGCGATGGCGCGCGAGACTTTCCCGGGCAAGGCCAACTCGCTCGATGCTCTATGCAAGCGGCTCGAGGTCAACAACGCCGGCCGCGAGCTGCACGGCGCGCTGCTCGACGCCGGCCTGCTCGCCGAGGTCTACATCCGCATGACGCGCGGCCAGGACTCGCTGGTCATCGACGCCGGCGACGCGATGGCGGCCGAGCTGGCGGCGCAGCCGGTCGATTTCGGCGCGCTCACGCTGATCGTCATCGCCGCCGACCAGGACGACCTCGCCGGCCATGCGGCGATGCTTGCCGAGATCGACAAGGCGAGCGGCGGACGCCTCGTCTGGCGCCTGCCGACGCC
>JALYSL010000484.1 GCA_030854825.1 Pseudomonadota bacterium | reverse complement strand
GTGACGCGGCCGAAGCGAGGTCTTGCGCCGCCATCGTGTGCAACGTCGTGATCGACGAAGGCGTGATGCCGAGAACCAGCCAGCGGCGCTCGTCGCCGCTGCCGACCTCGACCGTGACGATGCGCTGTGAGGTCGACAGCGGCATCGAGGCGATGCTCTTCATGACGCCGTTGCCGCCACCGCCGCCGAGCGGCGTGCGCTTGAGAAACCAGAGGCTCGCCGGGATCAGCGCCAGGATGACGCAGAACCAGAGCAACGAGCCGATGCCGTTCGAGGTCATGGCCGCGCGCCGGGCCGTCCCAAGCCCGGCCGCACCCCCTCGGGGGGCAGCGAACGAAGTGAGCGTGGGGGCTTCATCCGCGGCTGAGCCTGCGCATGCGCTCGCTCGGCGTGACGATGTCGGTCAGCCGGATGCCGAACTTTTCGTTGACGACGACGACCTCGCCCTGGGCGATCAGGTAGCCGTTGACGAGCACATCCATCGGCTCGCCGGCCATCGCCTCGAGCTCGACGACCGAGCCCTGCGCCAGCTGCAGGATGTTCTTGATCGGGATCCGCGTGCGGCCGAGCTCGACGGTGAGCTGGACGGGGATGTCCAGGATCATGTTGATGTCGTTGCCGGCCGTCGAGCCGGTGGTCGGCGCGAAGGTCGCGAACGACGCCGGCGAGACCTGGTCGGCGGCGGCATGCACCTCCGACGCGGTCTCGGTGCGACCGTCGACGGCGGCCCAGTCGGCGGCCGCGGCATCGGCGGGCGCCGCACTCTGGGTGTTGTTGCTGTCAGTGGCCATGCGTTTCTCCGAGCCAGCCGTCTTTGGATCCGGCCAGCAGTTGATCGACCTTCAATGCGTATTTGCCATTCGAGGTGCCGTAGTGACAGTCGAGCACCGGCACCCCGGCGACCTTGGCCTGGATGCTGGGCTTCAGGTCGAGCTCGATGAAATCGCCCGACTTCAAGGCGAGCAGTTGTTCGACCGTGGCTGGCGCATGGCCCAGCTCGGCGACGAGTTCGACTTCGGCCGCCTGGATCTGCTGCGTCATCAGGTTGATCCAGCGCCGGTCGGGCGCGTTGGCGTCGCCCTGCATCGCGCCGTAGAGCACGTCGCGGATCGGCTCGAACGTGGCGTAGGGAATGCAGAAGTGGATGGTGCCGCTGGTCTCGCCGATCTCGAGCGTGAAGGAGGTCGAGACGACGATCTCGCCGGGCGTCGCGATATTGGCGAACTGCGGCTGCATCTCCGAGCGCTGGAACTCGAGCTCGAGCGGATAGATGCTGGCCCAGGCTTTCTTGTAGTCGGCCATCACCACGTCGAGCAGGCGGCGGATGATGCGTTGCTCGGTAGCCGAAAAATCACGGCCTTCGATGCGTGTCGGGTACTTACCGGCGCCGCCGAAGAGGGCGTCGATCATGGCGAAGATGAGCTGCGGCTCGCAGACGATCAGGCCGAGCCCGCGCAACGGCTTGACGCTGACGATGTTGAAGTTCGTCGGCACCGCGATCTCGCGCAGGAAGGCGCTGTACTTCTGCACCCGCACCGCGCCGATCGAGACCTCGGGGCTCTTGCGAATGAAGGCGAACAAGCCGGCGCGGATGTTCTTGGCGAAGCGCTCGCCGACGATCTCGAGCGTCGGCATCCGGTCGCGAACCATGCGCTCCTGGTTGGCGAGATCGAAGCTGCGCACGCCATCGGCGAGCGGCGTCTCGGGCTGCAGCGAATCGCTTTCGCCCGAGATGCCCTGCAGCAGCGCATCGACCTCGTCCTGGGTCAGGATCTGCTCGTTCATATCGGGCGCCAGAAGGGAGTGAGCGCGGCGGCAGACATGTTCATTGAATGATGAAACTCGAGAAATTGACGTGGCGAATCGGGTTCTTCGTCACCGGGCCACGGGGCTTGGCCTTCTTCGGATGCGAGGCGGCGCCGGCGGCCAGCATCGTTGCGGCGCCGCTGGCCGGCATCGCGGCCGACGCGGGGAGGGCCATGACGGCCGAAGCCTCCGGCAAGGCCGGTGCGGCCGTCACCGGCTGCTGTGCGGCGATCTCGATGCCCATCGGCCGCACGGCCTCCCGGGCAATCTCGTCGGCCAGCTGTTCCTTGCCCATCGGGTCGAGCAGCTCGCGCGAGGTCTTTCGCGTGATGACCATCAGGATGGCGTTGCGAATCGCGGGCATGTAGGCGCGCATCTGGTCGGCGGCGACGGAGCTTTCGACTTCCAGGGTGATGCCGACCTGGGCGTAGCGATCGGCTTCGCGGTCCGCCAGATTGACGACGAATGGGTCGAGCGGCAGATAGGTCGGCGGGCTCATCGCCTCATGGCTCGACGTTTCGGCGGCTGCGCCGACGGTTGATCCGCCATCTTCGTCGTTGACCGCCTCGGCGGCGGCATGGGCCGCCCTCTTCTTCAGGTAGACGACCGTGCCGGCGCCGAGCACCAGCACCAGCGCCAGGACGCCGGCGATCATGATGAGGAGTTTCTTCTTGCCGCGCTTGACGGGAACAGCGCCGCCGGCGGCGACGGGGGCGGCGATCACAGCGGACATCGATGCTTCTCCTCGGAGAGTTGCTGCCCGCGGCCGAGTGTCGGCAGCCAGGTCGGCGACTTGAGGAAATTATCGAAAGTAGCGACGCTGGCGAAGCGGCGATAAGCCGGGCTTTTGCGGCGCAGAACGCGCCGTGGCTCAGACGTAGAGGTCGATGCCGCCGGCGGCGGCGGCACGCGCCCGGCGCTGCGCCGCGGCATCGATGCCGGCGACCTGTGTCGACGACAGGCGGGACGACGATTTACTGTGGCTCGAGCCCGGATCGGCGTCGCTTTCGTTGCCGCCGTTCGAGGCCGAATGCTGCGCCACGC
>JALYSL010000411.1 GCA_030854825.1 Pseudomonadota bacterium | reverse complement strand
GTCGCGGGCCGTCTCGATCGCGCTGCGCAGCACGGTCTCGTAGAGGCCGGCCTCGCGGATTGCGAACTGGGTCGTGTGCACGCCGACGGCGAGGCCGCCTGAACCGGCATCGAGGTAGTAGCGGGTCAGGGCGCGCTGGCGCCCGGCGTCGAAGCGACGTTCGGCATCGAGCGCGAGCGGATGCGCCGGAATCGCCAGGCCCTCGCGCAAGCGGCGGCGCAGCGCGTCGATGTTGCGCCAGGGATCGGCGGAGGCCGCATTCATCAACCGAACTCCGGCCCGGCGAGCGTGAAGCAACGGTCGCCCACCTCAGGCGGATACGCGGCGCCGAGCGACATGCGCACGAACGAGCGCTGGCGGCGAAAGCCGCGCCGCTCGAGCCAGCCGGCGATCTCCTGTTGCGCCGCCGGCACGTCGACGTACGCCGGCCCCGACGTGTCTTCCAGCGCAGCCTCGAGCAAAGCGACGGCTTGCCGCGCGTGGGCCGCGACCAGCGGGCCGACCTGCGTCGCACGACGACCGCGGCGGGCAACGATGAAGCCGTTGTCGTCGGCGACAAGCCAGGCGTGCGTGTCGGCTCGGGCGAGCAGGCGCGCGAACAGGAATTGCCGATCGAGTTCGCTGGCCGCGCGGTCGAGCGAGGCGATGCGATCGAGATCACCTCGACTCGCGCGACGAACGACACCCGAAGCGCTGGCTCCGCCAGGAGCGCCGCCCGGCGCGCTCGACGATCCGTCCGATTGCCAGCGATCGAAAGCCAGCCCGGCGGCGAAGCCGAGACCGCGATAGACCGCGGCGCCGTCTTCGGTCGCGTCGAGAAGCGGCAAGGCGCCGCGCGTCTGCAGATCGGCGATGCACTCGCGCACCAGCGCGCTCGCCAGGCCGCGATGCCGCCACGCTTCGTCGACCAGCACCATCGAGATCCAACCGGCGTCCGCGCCGTAGGGCAGCGCCGCCGCGGTGGCGACAAGGCGGCCCTCGCCGTCGCGGGCGCCGAGCGAATGACCGTGCTCGATGAAGAGCGCCCAGTCGTCTTCGACCTGATTCCAGCCGGCAGCGTCGGACAGACGCAGGCCGCCCGAAGCATCGCCCGGGCGCAGCGCCTCGATGCGCGGCACCTCGCCGGCGGGAGCCGGCGGCTGCACTTGCAGGCGAACCTCAGAAAGTGCCATCGCGAACCTCGAACTTGGTCGGCTTGCCGAGGCTCGGGCCGCCGTTCTTCACCCAGTCGGCGACCCAGTCGAGCATGGCCTCGAGCGGCACGGTCGGCGGCCCGAACAGGCGCGCCGCTTCGCTCGCGTCGGAGAGCAGCGCCGTCTCGGCTTCGCGTCCGGCGATCTTCGCAGCGACGCCGAGGCGCTCGCCGAGCTGCGTCGCCAGCGTGCGCACCGAGAGCGCTTCGAGACCGGTGCTGTTGATGACGCTGGTGGGCGTCGTGCAGTGCGCCAGGCAACGCAGCACGTGGGCGTTGGCGTCGCCCTGCCAGATGACGTTGACGTGGCCCATGGTCACGTCGACCTTCTCGCCGCGGTGCACCTTCGAGGCAATGTCGAAGAGCACGCCGTAACGCATGTCGATCGCGTAGTTGAGACGAACGATGCGGCCCGGCGTGCCGTGGCGCGCCGAGAAATACTCGAACATGCGCTCGCGGCCGAGGCACGACTGGGCGTAGTCGCCGATCGGGCCGACGCGGCTCGACTCAGTGGGTGCCGGCTCGCCGATGCGCGTCAGCGGATAGACGTTGCCCGACGAGAAGGCGACGATCCGCGAGGCGCTGAAGCGCTCGGCGACGAGCGCAGGCACATGGGCGTTCATCGCCCAGGTGAGCGACGGCACGCCGCTGGCGCCGAACTTGTGGCCGGCGGCGAAGATCACGTTCGGCGCATCGGGCAAGGCCTCGATGGCGGCGCGGTCGAGCAGGTCGCAGACGATGGTCTCAACGCCCCAGGCTTCGAGGCGATTCTTCATCACGGCGTTGCTGAAGCGGGCGACGCCGATGACGCGGCGCG
>JALYSL010000373.1 GCA_030854825.1 Pseudomonadota bacterium | reverse complement strand
GCGTCGGCCTGGGCCGCGACCTCGCCCGCCGATCGCGCCGCCTTGCTCGAGGCCGGCGCCGACCGCATCGAGGCCGATGGCGAGAGACTATTGACCTTGCTGGTGCGCGAGGCCGGCAAGACCTGCGCGAACGCGGTGGCCGAAGTGCGCGAAGCGGTCGACTTCCTGCGTTACTACGCGCAGCAGATCCGGGTCGACTTCGACAACACCAGCCACCTGCCGCTCGGCCCGATCGTCTGCATCAGCCCCTGGAATTTTCCGCTCGCCATCTTCACCGGGCAGATCGCGGCGGCACTGGCGGCCGGCAATCCGGTGCTCGCCAAGCCGGCGGAACAGACGCCCTTGATCGCGGCCGAAGCGGTTCGCCTGCTCTGGGCCGCCGGCGTGCCACGCGGCGTGCTGCAGCTCCTTCCCGGCGCCGGTGAACGCGTCGGCGCGGCGTTGGTCGCGGATTCGCGAGTGCAGGCCGTCCTGTTCACGGGCTCGACCGAGGTGGCTCGCCTGCTGCAAAAGACGCTGGCTCGCCGCCTCGGAGCGCACGCCCGGCCGGTGCCCCTGATCGCCGAGACCGGCGGCCAGAACGCGATGGTCGTCGACTCGTCGGCGCTGGCCGAACAGGTGGTGGCCGACGTGGTCAGCTCGGCCTTCGACAGCGCCGGCCAGCGTTGCTCGGCGCTGCGCGTGCTCTGCGTGCAGCGCGATGGCGCCGATCGCCTGATCGAGATGCTGGAGGGGGCCGCGCGCGAGCTGCGAATGGGCGACACGCGGGCCCTGGCGGTCGACGTCGGCCCCGTCATCGACGAAGACGCGCGCGCCGGCATCGAGCGGCACATCGAGGCGATGCGGGCCAAGGGCCGGCGCGTCACGCGTCCCTTGATGTTCGATAGCGAGGCGACCCGACGCGGAACGTTCGTTGCACCGGCGCTCATCGAAATCGACCACTTGGGCGAGCTCGAGCGTGAGGTCTTCGGCCCGGTACTGCATGTGCTGCGCTATGGCCGCGACGATCTCGCCCTTCTTCTCGAGCAGATCAACGACACCGGCTACGGGCTTACGCTCGGTGTGCACACGCGCATCGACGAGACGGTCGTGCAGGTGGTCAACGCGGCGCATGTCGGCAACGTCTATGTCAATCGCAACGTCGTCGGTGCGGTCGTCGGCGTGCAGCCGTTCGGCGGCGAAGGCCTGTCCGGCACCGGGCCGAAGGCCGGCGGGCCGCTCTACCTGCTGCGCTTGCTGGCGCAACGGCCGGGCGACGCGGCACGCAAGGCCGTCGACAACGCCGGAGTCGATGCGTTACCACCACTGCGCGGCCTCGACACGAGCCTGAGCGAATGCGCTGCCGCCTTGCAGGCGCTTCGACAGTGGGCTGATGCCGAGCAACGAGAGTCGCTCTCCGTTCAGTGCGAACGATTCGCCACGCAGTCTCCGGTCGGCGCCTGGCGCACGCTGGCCGGGCCGACCGGCGAGGCCAATCTCTACGCGATGCGCTCGCGCGAGTCGATTCTTTGCCTGGCTTCCGACGACGACGATCGGCTGTTGCAGCTCGCCGCGGTGCTGGCCGTGGGCAGCCGCGCGCTATGGCCGGCCGCCGCACTTGCCTTGTGGGAGCGCCTTCCGGCCGAAGCCAGGGATCGGGTCGCGCTGGTGCAAGACTGGCTGCAGCCATCGATCGGCTTCGATGCCGTTCTGCATCACGGCGATGCCTCCGGCTTGCTCGCCGTCTGCCACGACCTCGCCGGGCGATCGGGGCCGATCGTCGGCGTGACCGGCCTGCGACCGGGCGAGGCCGACATTCCGCTGGAGCGCCTGGTGATCGAGCGTTCGCTGAGCGTCAACACCGCCGCGGCCGGTGGCAATGCCAGTTTGATGACAATGAGCTAGTGGTGAGGCGTCAAGAGAAGGGAGCTGAGCGAAGGACAGGGCTGGCGTTGCTGCTCCTCGTTGCGCTCGCCGTCATCATCACGGCGCAGCAGGTGTGGGCAGACGGCCCCGCCTGGCTGGAGCTGTCCCGGTACGTGCCGTTTCCTGTGCCGCTTTTTGTCGCAAGTGCCGTCATCGTTCTGTCCTGGCC
>JALYSL010000368.1 GCA_030854825.1 Pseudomonadota bacterium | reverse complement strand
ACGGCGCGCTCGTCGGCGCGAACGGCTCGGCTTCCGGGCCGGGCACCCTCGTCGTCCTGACGCCGGGCGATCGGGTCAGCATCACCGCGACGCCGGATCGGCCGCTCGACGTGGCTTTGCTGGGCGGTGCACCGGTGCAAGGTCCGGTTCTGTTTTCGGGGTCGTTCGTGATGGACACGCCGGAGCGGCTTGCCCAGGCACGACGAGACTTCATCAGCGGCAAGATGGGGACGCTCGACGGCGTGCCGTTTTGAGGTGTTTTCAGTGACCACCGAAACCCGGGAAGCCCGATTGCCGGGAGTCGATAGCGAGGGCCGATCGAGCCCATTGCGCCGGCCTTAGCACTCTCCGAGTCCGAGTGCTAATATTTGCGGAACGAAAGGGGCAACAGCCTGTCTGACACCACGATGAACAACTTTTCCGCTACTGCTCTGGCCGTCCGCGATCCGTGGGCGCTCGTTCCGTCGCTGGGCAACCTCGACGCCTACATCACCGCGATCAATCGGATTCCGCTTCTGACCCAGGAAGAGGAGTCGAGGTTCGCGCGCGAATTGCGCGCCAGCGGCGACATCGACGCCGCCGGAAAGATGGTTCTTTCTCACCTGCGACTGGTCGTCTCGATCTCGCGCAAATATCTCGGCTATGGCCTGCCGCACGGCGACCTGATCCAGGAAGGCAACGTCGGCCTGATGAAGGCGGTGAAGCGTTTCGACCCGGACCAGGGCGTGCGTCTGGTCAGCTACGCCATGCACTGGATCAAGGCCGAGATCCACGAATACATCCTGAAGAACTGGCGCATGGTCAAGGTCGCGACGACCAAGGCCCAGCGCAAGCTTTTCTTCAATCTGCGCTCGATGAAGCAGAGCATGAAAGACGACGCCATCGCCGGCGAGACGCATCGTGCGACCCTGACGCAGGGCGAGGTCGACACGCTGGCCAAGACGCTCAACGTCAAACGCGAGGAAGTGCTCGAGATGGAGACGCGACTGACGGGCGGCGACATCGCGCTCGAGCCGCAAACCGACGACGGCGAAGAAAGCTATGCGCCGATCGCCTACCTGGCCGACGACGCCAGCGAACCGACCCAGGTGCTGGAGGCGAAGAAGCGCGACTGGCTGGCCACAGGCGGCATCTCCCTGGCGCTCGATGCGCTCGACCCGCGGAGCCGGCGAATCGTCGAGGAGCGTTGGCTGAAGGTGAACGACGACAGCTCGGGCGGCATGACGCTGCACGACCTTGCAGGCGAATACGGCGTCAGCGCCGAGCGGATCCGCCAGATCGAGGTCGCGGCGATGAAGAAGATGCGCAAGGCGCTGGCGCACGTCGACTGAGCGAATCGAGCCGGAGCGCCGAGAACTCGACGCTCCGCCAACTCGATGCTTCGCTGGAATAAACGGCCCCTCCGGGGGCCGTTCTCGTTTTGAATCAGGCTGACGCGGCCAACTGCTGCAGATCGGCGGCGAAGGCTTTCGGGTCGCCGCCATATTGCACGTAGAGACGTGCCTCGCCGCGGGTATCGAAGACGAAAGACGCGGCGCTGTGATCCATCGAATAGCTGCCCGGCGTCTTGCCTGGCACCTTCGCGTAGAAGACCTTGAATTCCTGGGCCACGGCCGCCGTCTGCTCGAGCGAGCCTCGCAGGCCGATGAAATCGGGACCGAAATTGGCCAGGTACGCCTTCAGGATCTTCGGGGTATCGCGCTCGGGATCGACGGTCACGAAAAGCACCTGGACGCGATCGCCGGAGGCACCCATCGACTTCTTGATCTGCGCCAGTTCGGCGAGCGTCGTCGGGCAGAAATCCGGGCATTGCGTGTAGCCGAAGAAGACGATGACGACCTTGCCCTTCCAGTCGGCGAGTGAGCGCATCCTGCCATCGACATCCGGCAGCTCCAGATGCCGCGCGAACGACGCACCGGTGATGTCGGTCGAGTGAAAAGTCGGCGCGCCGGCCTTGCCCATGAGTCGATCGCAGGCCGCCAGCGGCCAAGCCGCTACCGAGACCACCAACGAGCGGCGACGAAGCCCGTTCACGAGAGCAGCGGCCAGACGTAGTGATCGACGATCAGCGCCGCGAACAGCAGCGACAAATGAACGATCGAGAAGCGAAACGTCTTGCGCGCCAGTTGATCCGAGTAGCTCCGCCAGAGCCGCCAGGCGTAGCCGCAGAACATCACGCCGAGCACGATCGCCGCGGCCAGATAGATCGGCCCGCTCATTCCCGCGACGAACGGCAGCAGCGTCGCCGCGAACAGGACGATCGTGTAGAGAAAGACGTGCAGGCGGGTGAACTCGGAACCGTGTGTCACCGGCAGCATCGGCAATCCGGCGCG
>JALYSL010000335.1 GCA_030854825.1 Pseudomonadota bacterium | reverse complement strand
GCACCTGCCCAACGACATCCTGCGCGAGCTGCACGGCTTCATCCACATGTTCGAGGACACGCCGGAATTCGTGGCGCGTCACATCATTCGCGAAGCGCGCAGCTACCTCGACGGCGTGGCGCCGCCGTTCTTCCGCGCCCTGGTCGACTACGCGCAGGATGGTTCGTACTCCTGGCATTGCCCGGGCCACTCCGGCGGCGTCGCCTTTCTGAAGAGCCCCGTGGGCCGCATGTTCCACCAGTTCTTCGGCGAGAACATGCTGCGGGCCGACGTCTGCAACTCGGTCGACGAGCTCGGCCAGCTGCTCGACCACACCGGGCCGGTGGCGGCGAGCGAGCGCAATGCGGCGCGTATCTTCAACGCCGACTACTGCTACTTCGTCACCAACGGCACCAGCACCAGCAACAAGATGGTGTGGCACCACACGGTGGCCCCGGGCGACGTGGTGGTGGTCGATCGCAACTGCCACAAGTCGATCCTGCACGCGATCATCATGACCGGCTCGATCCCGGTCTTCCTGCCGCCCACGCGCAACCACTACGGGATCATCGGCCCGATCGGGCAGAGCGAGTTCACGCCGGAATCGATCAGGAAGCGCATGGCCGCCAACCCGCTGTTGCAGGGCATCGAGGTGGCCAAGGTGAAGCCGCGCATCCTGACCCTGACGCAGAGCACCTACGACGGCGTGCTCTACAACACCGAAACGATCAAGCACGCGCTCGACGGCTACATCGACACGATGCACTTCGATGAGGCTTGGCTGCCGCACGCTGCCTTCCACAAGTTCTACGGCGCTTTCCATGCCATGGGGAAGAACCGGCCTCGACCGAAGAAGCAGATCGTCTTCGCGACGCAGTCGACGCACAAGCTGCTGGCCGGCATCAGCCAGGCGTCGCAGGTGCTGGTGCAGGATTCGCAGACCCGAAAGCTCGACCCGCACCTCTTCAACGAGGCCTACCTGATGCACAGCTCGACGAGCCCGCAGTACGCGATCATCGCGTCGTGCGATGTCTCGGCGGCGATGATGGAAGCACCCGGCGGCCGCGCGCTGGTCGAGGAAAGCATTGCCGAGTCTCTCGACTTCCGGCGCGCCATGAGGAAGGTCGACGCCGAGTACGGCAAGGACTGGTGGTTCAAGGTCTGGGGCCCGGAGAAGCTGGCCGAAAAGGGCATCGGCGTCAGCGCCGACTGGATGTTGAAGGCGAACTCGAAGTGGCACGGCTTCGGCAACCTGGCCGAGGGCTTCAACCTGCTCGACCCGATCAAGTGCACGCTGATCACGCCCGGGCTCGACATGTCGGGCAAGTTCGCAAAGACCGGCATTCCGGCGGCGGTCGTCACCAAGTACCTGGTCGATCATGGCGTGGTGGTGGAGAAGACGGGCCTCTATTCGTTCTTCATCATGTTCACGATCGGCATCACCAAGGGCCGCTGGAACACGCTGCTCACCGCGCTGCAGCAGTTCAAGGACGACTTCGATCGCAACCAGCCGTGCTGGAAGGTGATGCCCGAATTCACTGCCGCGCACCCGAAGTACGAGCGCGTCGGCTTGCAGGAACTGTCGCAGAGCATTCACGAGTTCTATGCCAAGGACGACATCGCGCGGCTGGTCACCGACATGTACGTCTCCGATATACAGCCGAAGATGAAGCCGAGCGATGCCTTCGCCTGCATTGCCCACGGCAAGACCGAGCGCGTCGAGATCGACCGGCTCGAGGGTCGCATCTCGACGACGCTGCTGACGCCTTACCCGCCCGGCATTCCGCTGCTGATCCCGGGCGAGATGTTCAACAAGAAGATCGTCGACTACCTGAAGTTCACGCGCTCGTTCAACAAGGCGTTCCCCGGCTTCGATACCGACGTGCACGGCCTCATGTCGATGGTCGAGCTCGAAGGCGTGGGTATCGACGACGGCAAGTATTTCGTCGACTGCGTCGCCGAGCCGCACTGACCGGCCGAAACGTTCTAGGCGGCAATGCCGCCCATGACGTGACTGAAGCCGGCGTCGACGTAGGTGATCTCCGAAGTCACGCCGGCGGCCAGATCCGACAACAGGAACGCGGCAACATTGCCGACGTCGTCGATCGTCACGTTGCGACGCAGCGGCGCGTTCTGCTCGACGAGCGCGAGGATCTTGCCGAAGCCCTGTATGCCGGAGGCGGCCAGCGTCTTGATCGGCCCCGCCGAAATGCCGTTGACGCGAATGCCCTTGGCTCCGAGGCTAGCCGCCAGGTAGCGGACCGAGGCTTCGAGCGAAGCCTTGGCCAGGCCCATCGTGTTGTAGTTGGGAACGCTGCGCAGTGCCCCCAGATAGGTCAGGGTGAGCAGAGCGGCGGTGGGGTTGAGGCGCGGTGCCGCGGCCTTGGCCATCGCCGGAAAGCTGTAGCTGGAGATGTCGTGGGCGATCCGGAAGGCCTCGCGCGACAGGCCGTCCAGGAAATCACCTGCGATCGCTTCCTTCGGCGCGTACCCGATCGAGTGAACGAAGCCGTCGAAGGTCGGCCATGACTCGGCGAGGCCGGAGAACATGCGTTCGATCTGCCCGTCGTCGGCGACGTCGCAGTCGAACACGAGCTTGGAGCCGAATTCGGCGGCGAACTCGGTGACACGAGGCAGGAAGCGTTCGCCCTGGTAGCTGAAAGCCAGCTCGGCGCCTTGGCGATGGCAAGCCCGGGCGATGCCGTAGGCGATCGAGCGGTTCGAGAGCACGCCCGTGATTAGGAGGTGCTTGCCGGCGAGAAATCCCATCGTGAGGCTCCGGGAAAAGGGGCGAAGGCGGCGGATTCTGGCACGTGGCTCGACGAGCCCTTGGCCTCTTGACAGAGGCGCGGCTTGCCGGTAGGCGCGCGAAAGGATACAATTCCGCCTTTGCCAGATAGCGTCAAGTGGGCGGATCTTCCGGCCCATTTTTTTTGGCTGATCGCTTTCCAACGCGGCTTTTTCACGGTCACTGATCACTTGCAACTTCGACACGACTTTTCGAGATGAGCCAGCAATCGAGCATCGAGACAACGGTTCGTGGCCTCGGCTACGAGCTGGTCGACGTCGAGCGCGCGCCGGGCGGGTTGCTGCGTGTGACGATCGATCACGCGCACGCCGCCCAAGCGCCGGCGAGCGCCGAGCCGCGCTTCATCAATGTCGATGATTGCGAGAAGGTGACGCGCCAGCTGCAACACGTGCTCGAAGTCGAGGGCCTGGCCTATGAACGGCTCGAGGTCTCTTCACCCGGTCTCGACCGGCCTTTGAAGACTGCCGCCGATTTCGCGCGATTCGCGGGCGAGCAGGTCGAGGTGACGCTGAAGGTTCCCTTCAAGGGGCGCAAGCGCTTTCGCGGCGAGCTGCTGGCCCGCGAAGACGGCTGGCGGATCGTCCTGGCG
>JALYSL010000325.1 GCA_030854825.1 Pseudomonadota bacterium | reverse complement strand
GCGCTGACCTTCCTCGCGACGGCGCACCTCTTCGTCACGATCCCGAAGGGCTTCTTCCCCGAGGAGGACATCGGTCAGATCAGCATCACGACCGAGGCCTCCGAGGACACCTCGTTTCCGGCGATGGTCAACCTGCAGAACCGCGTCGCCGCGATCTTTCTCGCCGATCCGAACGTCGCGAGCGTGAATTCCTTCAACGGCGGTGGCGGCGCACAGAACACCGGGCGCATGTTCCTGAATCTCAAACCGCACGCCGAGCGCCTGCCGATGACCCGGGTGATCGAGGAGCTGCGGGGCAAGCTGCGCGAGGTGCCCGGCATCACGGTCTTCATGCGGCCGATCCAGAACTTGAGGCTCGGCGGGCGCATCAGCAAGGCGCAGTACCAGTACGTGCTGCAAAGCGTCGCGGCCGGCGAGCTCAACGACTGGGCCAACCGGTTGCAGGAACCGATGCGCGCCGACTCGATGTTCCGCGATGTCACCAGCGACTCTCAATTGAAGGGTCTGCAGGCCTCGCTGAAGATCGACCGCGACCGCGCGAACACGCTGGGCGTGTCGATCGATTCGATCCGCTCGGTGCTCTACAGCGCGTTCGGCGAGCGCCAGGTGTCGACGATCTACACCAACGTCGACAGCTACCAGGTGATCATGGAAGTGACGCCGCAGGCCAAGCAGGACGAAAGCGCGTTCAACAACGTCTATGTGCGCGCGTCGACCGGCGCACTGGTGCCGCTGTCGAGCTTCGCGACGGTGGAGCGCACGATCGGGCCGACGGCGATCAACCACGTCGGCCAGTTGCAGGCGGTGACAGTGTCGTTCAACCTCGCGCCGGGCGCCGCGCTCGGCGACGCCACCGCGAAGATCGAAAAATACCGCGAGCAGATCGGCCTGCCAGCGTCGATCATCAGCAGCTACGGCGGTGACGCCGCGGTGTTCAAGAGCTCGCAGGGCAGTCAGGTGGTGCTGATCGTCGCCGCGTTGCTGGTGATCTACGTGCTGCTCGGGGTGCTGTACGAGAGCTACATCCATCCGTTGACGATCCTGGCCGGCCTGCCGTCGGCGGCGGTCGGTGCGCTGCTGACCTTGAAGCTCTTCAACATGGACCTGACCCTGATCGCGACGATCGGCATCCTGCTGCTGATCGGCATCGTCAAGAAGAACGCGATCATGATGATCGACTTCGCGCTCGACGCAGAACGCAACCGGGGCGTGGCGCCGGCGGACGCGATCCGCGAGGCTTGCAGGCTGCGCTTCCGGCCGATCATGATGACGACGCTGGCGGCGCTGATGGGGGCGTTGCCAATCGCCCTCGGCCTGGGCGCCGGCGCGGAACTGCGTCAGCCACTCGGCTTGGCGGTCGCCGGCGGGTTGGTGTTCTCGCAGGCGATCACGCTCTACATCACGCCGGTGATCTACCTCGCGCTCGACCGCTTCAGCGGCAAGGGGCCGGTGCAGACACCGGAGACGACTGTCGGCGTCGTCACCCCCGCGGCAGAGGGTCGGACGGGCTGAGCTTCAGTGCAGGCGAGTGCCTGCGGGCACCGTGCCCATGACGCTGAGTCCCGAAGCCGCGACGCTGCCGGCTTCGATCTCTTCCTCGCTCGCCTCGCGCACCTCGCGCACGCGCAGCGCGAGCCTGAGGGCGATGCCGGCGAGCGGATGGTTGCCGTCGAGCACGATGTGATCGGGGTAGACCTCGGTGACGGTGTAGATCGCGTCGGCGCGCATGCCTGTGGTCTTCGCTCCCGGCGGCGGACCTTCGAACTGCATGCCGGCGTCGACGCCTTCGGGAAAGATGTCGCGCCCTTCGAAGAACACGAGCTCGGGGTCGTAGTCTCCGAACGCATGCTCGGGCTCGAGATGCAGCGTCGTCTCGAAACCTTCTTGCTGGCCCGCAAGTGCTTCTTCCACCTTGGCGAGCAGGTCATCGCCGCCGTAGAAGAACTCGACCGGCTCGGCGAGCTCGTCGATCTCGGTGCCCTGCGCGTCGGCGAGGCGCCAGGTGAGGCTCACGACACAGGGCGCGGCGATTTCCATCGAATGATGATCGCACAATGAGGCATGGATCTCGAACGGCCTATGGCCTTGCTCGGCGGCCTGTCGGCGGCCGATTTCATGCGCCGCCATTGGCAGCGATCGCCGCGCCTCATCCGCGCCGCAGTCCCGGGCGCGCTGCCGGGCTTCGATCGGCGGCGCGTCTTCGCGCTCGCCGCCGAGGACGACGTCGAGTCGCGTCTGATCGTCCATTCGGGACGGGAGTGGTCGGTGCGTCACGGGCCGCTGCCACGGCGATCGCTTCCCCCGCTGACGGTGCCGCGCTGGACACTTCTGGTTCAGGGCGTCGATCTGCACGACGAGGCCGTTCACCGCCTGCGCGATCGCTTCCGCTTCATCGGCGACGCCCGCCTCGACGATGTCATGGTCTCGTTCGCGACCGACGGTGGCGGCGTCGGTCCGCATCTCGATTCCTACGACGTGTTCCTGCTCCAGGTCGCGGGGCGGCGCCGCTGGCGCGTCGGCCGGACCGCGAAGCCTGCGTGGCGACGCGACGTGCCGCTCAAGATGCTGC
>JALYSL010000379.1 GCA_030854825.1 Pseudomonadota bacterium | reverse complement strand
GCGGAGGACGGAGCGGCCTGCGCCGTAGTCCCGCCGTTGCCACCGAGCTCGCCGACCTTGATCGGAAAGTCGCTGATGCCGAGCATCGGCGAGACGGCCGACGGATCCCAGCCCGGCTGCAGCTTGGCTTCGTTCCAGACCCCGAGCATGGCGTTCCACACCGACGACGCGCCGGTCATCGGCTCGCTGACGATGCGCACGTGCAGGCGCTCGGGCCAGACGATGGCCTCGACCTTGTTGTTGATCCAGCTCGCGTTCGGCGGCAACTGGAACAGCAGGTGCGGGCAGCGCCAGGTGGGCAGGCTCGTCGCGTGGCGCAGCGAGGTGAGCAGCGCATCGATCGCGTGCGGCTGCATCGGCCCGATGATCACAGCCGTCATCTGGCTGCGCTCCATCAGTGCCACCGGAATCTCGGCGTTCTCGGGGCCGGGCGCGCGCACGTCGGCATGGAAGATGCGCAGCGTGTCTTCCTGGCGCCGCACGAGTGTCGTGCGCTCGATCATCGCGATCGTGCGCAGCGTGGTCTTCTCGCGCAGGTGGAGCTTTTCGATGGGTCGACCGCCGGCGTCCGACAAGGCCTTGATCACCGACGATGCCCAGACCCCGACAGGATCGAGCAGCGTGATCATCGACGACGCCGTTTCGAGATCGGCACGCGTCGCCGCGAAGTGTTCTCTGATGGCTTGCGCCGGCGAGCCGATGACGACGAGGTCGCTGACGTGGCGATCGATGATCTGGCCGCGCTCGTTGACTTCGGTGGCGGTGCTTTCCATGATCGCCGTCGCCTCGAATCCTTGCGAATCCGCTTGCGTGTCGTCGAAGTCGCGCGATTTCTTCTTCGCGTCGCGAGCTGGCCCGAGGTCCCCGAACAGCGATGTCAGCATGAGCGCTCCTGTGTGCCGCACAGGCGCGGCACATCGATCCATCGCAGTCTAGAGCGAGCCGCGCGGGCGCGCTGATCTACGTTTTGTTACAACGACACGCGGCCCGAGCAAGCCGATGGTCGGCCGGAGCTCGTTTGCAGGTCGATCCAGCCAGCGCGACTCAGCCGCGTTCGACCTTGCCGCTGCCGACGATGCTGACGCTCGGAACCGCTGTGCCGGCATACCTCACATGTCCCGAGCCGGCGATAGACACGCGCAGTTGCCTGCTGACGTTGACCTCGGCCTTGCCGCTGCCGGCGATGTCGATCTTCGCCTCCTCGGCGATCAGTCGAGGCAGCGAACAATCGCCACTGCCGCCGATGTTGATGGCAAGCGTGCTGGCCTTGCCATCGGCGCTGGCATGGCCGCTGCCGCCGATGTTGACGGCGAGGCGCCCGGCATCGAGACCGGTGAGATCGACGCTGCCCGTGCCGCCGATCGAGACGCCGAGGCGCGCCGCATGCAGGCCCGGCGCCGTGACCCGGCTGGAGCCGCCCAGATCGATCGCCGCGATGCGGATCAGGTCGATGCGGACACGGATCGGCCGGGTGGGGTCAAGCTGCGTGTCGCCGGCGGCTCGGATCCTCAGGGTGGCCGAGCCGGGTGAACCTTCGACCTTCGTCTCGACCAGCGCCAGCAGGTTGTCGTCGCCGATGAGCTCGAGGCCTTCCTGAGTGCCCTGGTGGATCTCGACCTGGAACGAGCCGCTGATCGCGATGCGATCGAAGCCGCTCAGTGCTCGCTTGTCGGTGCCAGAGTGACCGGAGCCATGAACGGTCCGATCGGCGGCGAAGGCGTGACCCGACGCGGCGGCGGCGAGGCCGATCAGGACGGTACGACGGCTGGATGGGTTCATGGCAGGTGAGGGAAGTGATCGATGGTTTCATGATCGTCCCGAGTCGAGATCCGCGCCAGCGCCGCGCGATGAACTGCAAAAGTGTCCGATCGCTTGCCGACAACGATGACGATCGGTCAGCCCTCACCGCGAAAAAAGCGCAAAGGCGACGTCCCGACCGAGCGTCGCACCATTGCCGCGAAGGCGCTCGGGCTGGCGTAGCCGAGCTCGCTGGCGATCGCCGCCATCGGCAGGCGCCGTGCCGCGAGCGGCACCGCGCGCGCCAACAGCACCTGCTCGCGCCAACGCACGAAGGTCGTCCCGAGCTCGCTGCGAAAAAGGCGGGCGATGGTCCGCGCGCTGGCCCCCGACGTGGCTGCCCAGGCGTCGAGCGAGCGGTGTTGCGATGGATCGTCGAGCATGCTTTCGCAAAGCCGGCGCAGGCGTTTTTCCCTCGGCAAGCCGATGCCGAGTGGCACCTGCGGCGCGCGGCGGAGCTCGTCGAGGAGCAGCACGGCCAGTCGCCTTTCGCGCTGCAAGGTGTCGCGGTCGAGTGCAGCACGCGAAGTGTCGGGCGAAGGCTCGAGCTCGAGCGCGAGGGCGAGCAGCAGCGGTGACGCCTCGAGGACCCGGCACTGCTGCCAGCGGCTTCGCTCCGCGGCCCTGGCCGCAGGGCCGAGCCGGCGCCGGCCTGGGTCGACATAGAGCGTCAGGAGGTCGGTGTCCTCGACGACGGTGACCGCGTGCTCGACACCCGGCGGGATCCAGAGCGCCCGCGACGGCGGAACGATCGTCGTGCCGTGCAGCATCGTCACGCGGACCACACCGGTCGTCGAGATCGCGATCTGGCCCCACGGGTGAGCGTGCGGCACCACGCGGGTGGTGGCCAGCAGATGCTGGCGCTTCGCACGCACCGGACGCAGCCGATCCGGGCGAAAAAGATGCGGCGTCAGGGGCCCGACCGAGATGGCGAACGGCATGGCGGGATCTCGATAGAAATTGACTCTCTATCGTAATCCGGACGCGCCGCCCTGGATTAGCATTCGGCCTCGAAAGGCAGCGATGACAGCGACCACCACTTTCCCCGGCAGTACGCCGCACCCGCTGCGCCGGGACGCGTCGCTGATGGGCCTGGTCGGCCTGGCACACATGGTCAGCCATTTCAGCCAGCTGCTGCTGCCGCCGCTGTTTCCCTGGTTGAAAGACGCGTTCCACGTCAACTACGCGGAGCTCGGTGTGCTTCTGACGATCTTCTTCGTCGTTTCCTGCAGCATCCAGACGCTGTCCGGCTTTCTCGTCGACCGGGTCGGGCCGCGGCCGGTTCTGTTTGCCGGCATCGGCTTGCTTGGCGTCGCCGCTCTCGGCTATTCGATCAGCACCAGCTACACGATGTTGGCGCTGTTCTCGGCCCTGGCCGGCGTCGGCAACGGCGTGTTCCATCCGGTCGACTACACCTTGCTCAACCGCAAGATCCACTCGTCGCGGCTCGGTCACGCTTTCAGCGTCCACGGCATCACCGGCAGTCTCGGCTGGGCGCTGGCGCCGGCGATGATGGTCTCGATCACGCTGGCGTTTTCGTGGCGGATCGCGCTGGCGTCGGCCGGCGTGCTCGCTTTCGTGGTGATGATCGTGCTGTGGTTCAACCGCTCGCACCTGACCGTCGACATGACGAGCGCGGCACGACCCGCCGCGTCGACGACGACGAAGGCCCGTGTCGCGGATCACAGTCTCGGTTTCCTCGCCATCCCGGCGGTGTGGATGTGCTTCGGCTTCTTTTTTCTCTACGCCGTGGTCCTGAGCGGCGTGCAGGCCTTCGCTCCCGAGGCCGCGCGCCAGCTCCACGATGTGCCGGCGCGATGGGCGGCGCTCTGCCTGACGTTCTACATGGTCGCGACGGCCGGCGGCATGGTGCTTGGCGGATTTCTCGCCTCCGATCCGACCCGCTGCGAGAAGATCATCGCCGTCGGCTTCGGTATCGCCGCGCTGATCGCCCTGACGCTCGGCTTCGCGCCGCTGTCGCCGATGACCGTGCCGGTGCTGTTCGTCGTGATGGGGTTCGCCGCCGGTATCGCCGCTCCCTCGCGCGACCTGATCGTCAAGCGCGCGGCGCCGCCGAACGCCACCGGCCGCGTCTACGGCGTCGTCTACTCCGGCCTCGACATCGGCCAGGCCGCGGCGCCGCTGGTGTTCGGCCCGCTGATGGAC
>JALYSL010000299.1 GCA_030854825.1 Pseudomonadota bacterium | reverse complement strand
AGACTGGCACGGCGAAGGGTTCGATCTACACCACGATCATCCCGATCACGAAGACCAACGCCGGCGAGGAAGGAACGTGCTGGAAACTGGGCAAGATCTGAGCGCGTCACGCTGAGAGAACGCGTCTTCGCCCGAGAGGGGCGGAGACGGACCGACCCGCTCCTGGAGACGACGCCGTGATCAACGAAACACTGAGTCCGCCACGTGCGGCCGCCGCGGCGCGGCCGCCGGCACCGCCTCATCTCGAGGAACGGTGGACGGAAACGCTGACGCGCTGGCGCTATCGCTACTGGCCCGACCATGCGCTTGGCGAAATCCTCGCCAAGCGCTGGATGGAAACGGCGATCCCGGTGATCGTCCTCATCCTGGTCGCCGTCGTACTGGCGCAGGCGATCCCGAATTTCCTGTCTGCGGCGGCGCTCTCCGACACCGGTCGGCAGGCCGGCGAGATCGGCTTCATCGTCCTCGGCATGGCACTGGTGATGATCGTCGGCGGGATCGACCTCTCGGTCGGCTCGATGTTTGCATTGACGAACTTCTGTGCGCTCTACCTGATGCACGTCCTGAAGTGGTCCGTCGTGCCGGCGGTCGCCGTCACGCTCCTGTGCGGTGCGGCGCTCGGCACCGTCAACGGCGTTCTCATCGGGTATTTCCGGCTGCGTGCGTTCCTCACGACACTGATCACTCTCATCATCTACCGCGCGTTATACGACCTGCTCACGGCGGACTACGCAACCGCGATCGCCGGCGGCCTGCCCGAATCGAAGGTCTGGGACTTCATCGGCAACGGCTCGTGGCTTGGCGTGCCGACCGTCGTCTACGTCTACGCGGCGGTCGCCCTCTTCGGCCACATCTTCCTGACGCGGTTGCGAGCGGGCTGGCACATCACTGCGATCGGCGGCTCGCGCCGTTCGGCCTACAACACCGGCATCGCCGTGCGCCGCACCGTGACGCTTTGCTACGTCGCGAGCGGCGTGCTGACAGCCCTCGGCGGCCTGTTCTTCGCCTCGCGCCTGGCGACCGCCGGCGGCGACATCGGCGTCGGCCTCGAGATCACGGTGCTGACGGCCACCGTTCTCGGCGGCATCAGCCTCGGCGGCGGCAAAGGCTCGGTGATGAAGGCGCTGGTCGGCACCCTGATCGTGCTGCTGATCATCAATGGCTTGACGACGATGTCGCTGCAGGGCGGCTACAACCGCATGGTGCTGGCCGCGATCCTGCTGCTCGCGGCGATGATCGACATCCGCTGGTTGAAGAACCGGCACCGTATCGTCAACAAAGTCTACGTCAGCCCGACCTATCACGGCATGCCGCCGCTGCCGTCGACGGCGCCCGATTGCGGCACGGCCTGGGCGCTGAACGACCGCCTGCGGCCGGCGACGCCGATCGGTCTCGGCCGCATCGAGGGTCCCGAGGACGTGATCCTCGATCGCCATGACAACCTCTACGCCGGCTCGCGCCACGGCGACATCGTCCGTTTCTTCGCGCCCGACTACGAGCAGATGGAGGTCTTCGCGCACATCGGCGGAACGCCCTTGGGCATGGCCTTCGATCGCCAGGACAACCTCTACGTCTGCATCGGCGGCATGGGCCTGTACCGCGTGACGCCCGAGCGCAAGGTCGAGAAGGCGACCGACGAAACCAACCGCAGCTTCTCGTCGATCAATGACGACAGCCGGCTGCGCCTCGCCGACGATCTCGACATCACCGACGACGGCCGGATCTTCTTCTCCGAGGCAACGGTGCGCTTCGAGATGCACGAATGGGCCACCGACGGCCTCGAGGCGCGCGGCAACGGCCGAATCATCTGCTTCGACACCAACACCGGCAAGACACACACGGTGATCCGCGACCTGAAGTTTCCGAACGGCGTCTGCATCGCGAGCGACGCCCAGTCGTTCCTCTTCGCCGAGACCTGGGGCTGCACGGTGAAGCGGTACTGGTTCGACGGCCCGAAGAAGGGCACGACCGAAATGGTCCTCGACAACCTGCCGGGGTTTCCCGACAACATCAACAACTCGTCGGATGGCCACTACTGGATGTCACTCGTCGGCATGCGTTGCCCTGCGCTTGATCTCGCGTGGCGCATGCCGGGCTTTCGCAAGCGGATGGCCAAACGCGTCGCGCGCGACGAATGGCTGTTCCCGAACATCAACACCGGCTGTGTGCTGAAGTTCAACGAGAAGGGCGAGGTCCTGGAAACGCTGTGGGATCTCGGCGGCCAGAACCACCCGATGATCACTTCGATGCGCGAGCACAGGGGCTACCTGTATCTCGGCGGCATCATGAACAACCGGGTCGGTCGACTGAAGCTCGAGGGCGCCGATCCCGACTTCGTCCAGTACGACCGGCGCTGGGGGAAGACGGCATGATCGCCGGGCTGCGCGGGTGGAAGGACCGCCTGCTCGGGCGGGGAGACGCCTCGATCACGGTGCCGGTGTTCGATGGCGCGCTGAAGTCGAACAGTCTCCTCGAGGAAGCGCCGGTATTTGCCACGCTCGCTGCGCCCGAGGACCTCGCGAGCGACGGTCACTCGCTCTTCGTCGCCGACGGGCCGAGCGTGCTTCGCTACGACGTGTCAACCCCGGGCGGCGCTGCCGAAGCGACGGAGGTGCATCGTTTTGAACAGCCCGTGTCCGCACTCGCCTGTCTGCCGGACGGCGGACTCGCCGTCGCGCTCGCAGGTCGCGAGGTGCGCATCGTCAGTGGTGCCGCCGACGGCCGTCGCTGGGATGCCGTCGGAGGTCGGGCCTTCCATGCCGTCAACGCCCTCAGTGTGAGCGCCGACGGCCACCTGCTCGCCACCGACGGCTCGCTCGAGCACCTGGTCGATCACTGGCGTCACGATCTCATGGGACTCGGACGCACCGGCCGCCTGTTCGGGCTCGACGTCGCCAGCGGCGCAGCCAACCTGATCGCGAGCGGCCTGGCCCACGCCTTCGGTGCATGCGCGGCCGGGGCCGAGACCTGGATGAGCGAGAGCTGGTCGAGTCGCGTCTGGGCTTACGCCGGCGGACGGCGCGTCCGCGCCGTCACCGACTCGCTGCCGGGCTACCCGTCCCGCCTCTCGCCTGCCCATGACGGCGGCTTCTGGCTCACCTGCTTCGCGCTGCGAACGCAATTGATCGAGTTCGTGCTGCGCGAGGACGCGTACCGGCGCCGCATGCTGGCCGAGATCGAGCCCCAGTACTGGATCGCCCCGGCGCTCAACTCGGGTAACACTTTCCTCGAGCCGATGCAGGGCGCCCAGCTGAAAATGATGGGGGTCGTCAAACCCTGGGCACCGCCGCGCTCCTACGGCCTCGTGATCCGCCTCACCGACGCAGGGCTGGTCCGCTATTCGCTGCACAGCCGCTTCGACGGCAAGCACCACGGCGTGGTCGCCGCCGTCGAGTGCGCGGGCGATCTGTTCGTCCTCGCCAAGGGATGCCGGAAGATCCTGCGACTGTCGGTGGCGGGCGCTGAACGGAACCTTCAGACATGAGCCAGGATTCCACCCCGGCCACGACCATCCTCGAGCTTCGCCAGGCGACGAAGAAGTACGGCGGCGTGCCGGCCATCGACTCGGTCGACTTCGCGCTTCGGACCGGCGAGATCCACGCCATCGTCGGCGAGAACGGCGCCGGCAAGTCGACGCTCACCAAGGTGATGGCCGGCGTGGTGAACCTGACCTCGGGCCAGATGCTGGTCGAGGGCCGGGAAGTCAATCTGCGTACGCCGAACGAGGCGATGCACCTCGGTGTCGCCATGGTGTTCCAGGAAACGAGCCTGGTGCCAACCATGACGGTGGCGCAGAACCTGTTCCTCGGCCAGGAGAAATACTTCAACCGCCTGCGCGGCATCTACATCGCGGCTCAGCAGTTCCTCCAGTCGCTGCAGTTCGACGTCGACCCGACCGCGATCGTCAGCCTGCTCGGCGCCGCCAAGAAGCAGATGGTAGAGATCGCGCGCGCCGTACTGCACAACGCCAAGGTCATCATCTTCGACGAGCCGACGGCGAGCCTGACGCCAGAGGAAAAGAAGTACTTCTTCGATCTCGTCTTCAACCTGAAGGCGCGCGGCGTATCGGTGATCTTCATCTCGCACGCACTCGAGGAGGCCTTGCTTGTCTCCGACCGAATCACGATCCTGCGCGACGGCAAGCACGTCGTCACCGACGACAAGGCGACTTTCGACCGCGCGCGAATCGTCCAGGCGATGGTCGGCCGCGACCTCTCTGAGACGCTCTACGGGCAGAGGAAGACCAGCGTGCGTCCGCAAGGCAAGCGCGTCCTGTCGGTGCAGAACCTGCGCATGGCTGCGATGGTCAAGAACAATTCGCTCTCGGTCTTCGCCGGCCAGATCACGGGCGTGTTCGGCCTGGTCGGCTCGGGCCGGACCGAGACTTTCAAGGTCGTCGCCGGTATCATCAAGCGCGACTTCATGCACGGCGGCGAGGTGCTCCTCAACGATCGCCCGGTGCGCTATTTCGTTCCCGCCTCGGCGGTGCGCGACGGCATCGCCTACGTGACCGAGGACCGCAAGATCGAGGGCTTCTTCGAGACCCAGTCGATCGCCGGCAATGTCTACCTGGGCCTCCTCGCCAAGCTGCGCGGCAAGAACACGCTGGTGTCGAAGAAGGTGGCGGCCGAGGCCGGCACCCACTGGATCCGGCGCCTCAACATCCGCGCCATCGGCCAGGACGTGAAAGCCATCGAGCTCTCGGGCGGCAACCAGCAAAAGGTAGTGATCGCCAAGTCGCTGATCCAGGAGCCCGAACTCATCATCTTCGACGAGCCGACGCGCGGCGTAGACGTTGGCGCCATCACCGAAATCCACGAACTCATCAACCGTCTCGCCGACGAAGGCAAGGCCGTGGTCGTGATCTCGTCGTACCTCCCGGAAATCATGGCGCTGTCGGACCGGATCCTGGTGCAACGCATGGGCAAGGTCGTCGAGGAGTATTCCGCGCTCGAAGCCACCGAGGAGAAGATCATGTACGCGGCGATCCACTGAGGTGCCAGCCGTGAACATCGCCGCGTCTCGCCCTCGGTTCCGCTTCATGATCTCCCTGCGAAAAGGACGACCTTGATGGATTTCGACTTCAGCTCTCTGGCAGTCGACCTGCAACAACGCTTGCAGAGGTTCATGGACGACCGTGTGC
>JALYSL010000296.1 GCA_030854825.1 Pseudomonadota bacterium | reverse complement strand
GATCGACTTCGACACCATCCCGCGCGATCGCCTGCCGGCGCTGCTGTGCGCCAGCCCGAAGGCCGAGTTGCACATCCACATCGAGGGCTCGCTCGAGCCCGAGCTGATCTTCGCGCTGGCGAAGAAGAACAGCGTCGCCCTCGCCTATGACAGCGTCGAGGCGCTGCGCACCGCCTACGCCTTCAACGACCTGCAGAGCTTTCTCGACATCTACTACGCCGGCGCCAGCGTTCTCTTGCACGAAGACGATTTCGAGGCGATGGCGATGGCGTACTTTCGTCGCGCCGCGGCTGATCAGGTCGTTCACGCCGAGATCTTCTTCGACCCGCAGACGCACACCGGGCGTGGCGTCGCCATGGGCACGGTGATCCGCGGCCTGGCCCGCGCCTGTGCGCGTGCCGAGAGCGAGCTCGGCCTGACGAGCGGGCTCATCCTCTGCTTCCTGCGCCACCTGAGCGAAGACGAGGCGCTCGCGACCCTGCAAGCAGCGCTGCCTTATCGGGAGCAACTGCTCGGCGTCGGCCTCGACAGCAGCGAGCGCGGCCACCCGCCCGAGAAGTTCCGGCGCGTGTTCGACGAAGCCGGCCGGCTCGGCCTGCATCGCGTCGCCCACGCCGGCGAGGAAGGGCCGCCCGAATACATCGTCAGCGCCCTCGATGTGCTGCACGCCGAGCGCATCGACCATGGCGTGCGCTGCGTCGAGAGCCCGGCGCTGGTGCAGCGCCTGGCCGCAGAAGGGATCGCGCTCACCGTCTGCCCGCTCTCCAACCTGAAGCTGCGGGTCTTCGACCGGCTCGCCGACCACAACCTCGCCGATCTGCTTCAGGGAGGCATCAAGGCGACGATCAACTCCGACGACCCGGCCTATTTCGGCGGCTACGTCAACGATAACTTCGTCGCCACCTTCGACGCCTTGCCGCAGCTCGGCGCGCCCGAAGCCTATGCGCTGGCGAAGAACAGTTTCGACGCCAGTTTCATCGACGCCGCTGCCAAGCGCGCCATGACGGCACGGCTGGACGCCGCATTCACGCGCTTTTCCGCCTGATGCTGCAGCTGCTCTCCGATCCGCAAGCCTGGATCGCGCTGGCCACTCTGACCGCGCTCGAGCTCGTGCTGGGCATCGACAACATCGTCTTCATCTCGATCCTCGTCGACAAGTTGCCGCCCGAGCAGCAGAAGCAGGCCCGCCTGATCGGCCTCTTTCTGGCGATGTTCATGCGGGTCGGCCTGTTGCTGGTGCTGTCTTGGGTCATCGGCCTGACGGCGCCGCTCTTCTCGGTATTCGGCAAGGCGATCTCCGGTCGCGATCTCATCCTCATCGGCGGCGGCCTGTTCCTGATCTGGAAGAGCACCGGCGAGATCCACCAATCGCTCGAAGGCGAGGAAGGACACACCGCGAAATCGGTGAAGGCGAACTTCTACGCTGTGATTGCCCAGGTGATCGTCGTCGACATGGTGTTCTCGCTCGACTCGATCATCACCGCCGTCGGCATGGTCGACCAGCTGGCCGTGATGATCACTGCCGTGATCGTCTCGGTGGCCATGATGATGGTCTTTTCGGCCGCGATCGGCCGCTTCGTCAATCGACATCCGACGATCAAGATGCTGGCACTGGCCTTCCTCGTCGTTGTCGGCATCGTTCTCATCGCCGAGGGCTTCGGCCAGCACGTGCCCAAGGGCTACATCTACTTCTCGATGGCCTTCGCCCTCGGCGTCGAAACACTCAATATCAACATGCGCAAGCGCTCGAAGAAGCCGGCACAGCTCAAGTCGGCCTATGCCGAAGACTCCGGGCCACACTGAGCGGCCGGCACCTGATGGAGAAACCCGATGAACGACAACGATCGCAAGGTCACCTTCTTCCACTCGCCGCAGTCGCGCTCGGCCGGCACGCTCATCCTGCTCGAGGAGCTCGGCGCCAACTACGAGATTCATGCGCTCGATTTCAAGAAGGGCGAGCAGCGGCAGGCTGCCTATCTGGCGATCAACCCGATGGGCAAGGTGCCGGCGATCGTGCACCGCGGCGCGCTCGTCACCGAGCAGGGCGCCGTCTACGTCTACCTCGCCGACCTCTATCCCGAAGCTGGCCTCACGCCCGCCATCGGCGACGCGCTGCGCGGCCCATACCTGCGCTGGCTCTTCTACTACGGCTCGTCGTTCGAGCCGGCGCTGATCGATCGCTCGATGAAGCGCGAGCCGGCGCCGCCGTCAACTTCGCCCTACGGCGACTACGACTCGATGCTGAAGATCCTGTTCGATCAGCTCGAAAAAGGTCCGTTCCTTTTCGGCGATCGTTTCACTGCCGCCGACGTGCTCTGGGGCACGGCGCTGCGCTGGACGACGATGTTCAAGCTCGTTCCCGAAACACCGGCCGTCAAGGCCTACATCGAGCGCGTCACCTCGCGCCCGGCGGCGCAACGCGCCGCGAAGATCGACGCGGACCTGCTCGCCGCGCGCGGGAAGTGAGCGGCCTCGCCGGCGCCGACTATCACGTGCTGATGTCAGTCGCCGCGCAGTGAGGGAGCGCCGGCTCAGCGCGCCGCCGACCGCCGCTCGAAAGGCCCGCGATCGGGGCGGCTCATCTCCACGGCGACGAACTCGGCCGCGCTCACCGGCCCCATCGCCCGCGTGCGCTCGAACGAATAGACGTCGCGGGCCAGGCGCTTGGCCTCGACCATCGAGATCTGCTCGTCGAGCTCGCCGATGCGCCGCGCACAGCGCTCGCACCACGCCTCGAAATCCAGCGCCTCCCGCTCGTCGTTCGCCATGGCCTCTCCTTCGAATCTCGTCGGCAAGATAAGGGTCGCGCCCCGGCGAGTCTGTCGGCCATCGGGCCAGTTCGCTGTCAGGCGTCTCCGAGGGCAATGATCGGGCCAGCCGGCCGCCGCGTAAAGGGCGTTTGCGCCATCAGGCACCATGCGTCATGGCATCGAATCGTCACGAGCTCGACCTCATCTCCGCCCGGACGCTAGCTCACTACGGCGAGCGTGCCGACGATTTCTGGGAGGGCACGCGCGGCCACGATGTGAGCCAGAACATCGCGGCGCTGCTGCGCCACATTCGCGGGCCGGCGCCGTTCACGCTGCTCGATCTGGGCTGTGGGCCCGGCCGGGACCTGAAGACGTTCGCCGGCCTCGGCCACATCTGCATCGGCCTCGAAGGGGAGCCGCGCTTCGCCGCGATGGCGCGTGCCTGGAGCGGCTGCGAGGTGTGGGAGCAGAACCTGTTCGAGATGACGTTGCCCTCGGCGCGGTTCGATGGCGTGTTCGCCAACGCCGTGCTCTTTCACGTGCCTGCCGCGGAACTGCCGCGCGTGCTGCGCCAGCTGCACGACACGCTCAAGCCGGGCGGCGTGCTGTTCAGCTCCAACCCGCGCGGCGACGGGCAGGAGGGCTGGCGCGGCGGCCGCTACGGCGCCTGGCACGACATCGATGGATGGCGCCGCTACATGGGCGCTGCGGGGTTCGAGGAGCTCGAGCATTTCTATCGGCCCGAAGGGCTGCCGCGCGAGCAGCAACCTTGGCTCGCCAGCGTCTGGGGGAAGAAACCCTGACTTCGATCCTGCTTCGGCCCGAGCAGGCGCGTGCCTGCTATGTGTTCGCGCACGGCGCTGGCGCCGGCATGCAGCACGTCTTCATGGCCGCTTTTGCGAACGGGCTCGCCGAGCGCCGCATCGCGACGCTTCGCTATCAGTTCGCGTACATGGACAAGGGCTCGAAGCGACCCGATCCGCCGGCTGTGGCACACGCGGCCGTGCGTGCCACTGTCGCCGAAGCCGGCGCGCGATGTGGCGATCTGCCCCTCTTCGCCGGCGGCAAGTCGTTCGGTGGCCGCATGACCTCGCAGGCGCAAGCGCTGGAGCCGCTGCCCGACGTGCGTGGGCTCGTTTTCGTCGGCTTTCCGCTGCATCCGCCGGGCAAGCCTTCGCTCGATCGCGCCGAGCACCTGTCGAGCGTGCTGTGCCCGATGCTGTTCCTGCAAGGCACGCGCGACGAGCTCGCGGACCTCGCGCTGCTGAACGCGGCCATCGAACGCCTCGGCGAGCGCGCGACGCTCGCGCTCTTCGATGATGCCGACCATTCGTTCCACGTCCGCGCGAGCAGCGGCCGCAACGATGCGCAGGTGCTCGCGGCGATGCTCGACGCGACCGCCGACTGGGTCACGGTGCACCTCTAGGGCGGCGCCGCGCTCACTCTCGGCCTCGCCGCGTGGTACGTCGTGCCCACCCGGCGCGAACTACCAGATGCACTTCGTCAGTTGAGTACGCGGGCGGGCGTCCCTCTTCAAGGGGAGCGACGCGCGCCGCTTCGCTGCCTACAGTGCGCTCCGCGTCGTCGTTCTTCGGCGCGGAGCAGCAGCACCATGAATTCAATCCCGGTGAAGTCGCGCCCCTGGCGCGTCGGCATGATCGTTCCGAGCTCGAACACGACGCTCGAATCAGAGGTCCTCACGCTGCTGCAGCGACAAGGCTCCGCCGACGGCAGCCGCTTCACCTTCCACGCCACGCGGCTGCGCCTGAGGCACGTCGCGCCGGCGCCCGAAGCGCTGCAGGCGATGAACGACGCCGCCGGCGACGCCGTCGATGCGCTCTGCGACGCCCAGGTCGACGCCGTCGTCTACGGCTGCTTGCTGGCGACGATGTTCGGCGGCAAGGCCTCGGTCGTGGAGACCGGTCAGCGCCTCGCTCGTCGCGCCAACCACATGCGCGCCGCGCCGGTCACGGTCGTCACGAGCGCGGACGCGTTGACGAGTGCGCTTCACTCGCTCGGCGCGCGCAGCATCTCGATGCTCGCGCCGTACAGGAAGGAGCTCACGGCCAGGGTCGCCGCGACGATCGAAGAATGCGGCATTGCGGTGCGCCAGACCGTCTCGCTCGAGATTGCCGACGATGTCGCCGTGGGCCGGCTCGATCCGCAGGCGCTGCTGTCGATGGTCTGCGAGCTCGACCTCGCCAACTCCGACGCGCTCGTGCTCTCGGCCGGCGTGCAGATCCCGACACTCGAGGTGCTCGATTCGGTCGAGCAGCTGCTCGGCCTTCCGGTGCTGAGCGCATCGACGGCGAGCGTCTGGGCGCTGCTGCAGAAGTTGCGCATCGAGCCGAGGATCAAGGGCGCTGGCTGGCTGCTGCGCAGCTCGTGCGCTCAGGCGCTGGCGCACGCCGCGGTCGCGGAACGGCAGGTTGCGTAGGGAACGGGGTCGCCCGCGGTCTCCTCACTTGTCCACTCCACCCGCAGGCCGAGGCTGCGCAGGTTCTCGGCAAAGCGCGGGTGTGCTCGTCGGATCGGCATGGCGTTGCGGATCTCCGAACGGCCTTCGATGCTGGCCGCCACCATGAGCAGCGCGATCGCCACACGAATGATGTAGGGACTTTCGACGACCGCCGGCGCCAGCGGCCTGCCGCCGAAGGTGACGAGCCGGTGCGGGTCGGACTGGAACACGTGAGCACCGAATTTCGACAGCTCGCCGGACCAGCCGAGGGCGCCGTCGTAGACCTTGTTCCAGAACATCGCGTTGCCCTCGGCACGCACGCCGAGGGCGATGAAGATCGGCAGCAGATCGACCGGGAAGTAGGGCCACGGCGCCGCTTCGACCTTGGTCAGCACGTTGCCGGTGAACGGCGTTTGCACCCGCAGGGTGCCGGCGCACGTGGCTCTCGACCAGCCCTCTTCGTGCGTCACCTGCACGCCGAATTTCGCGAAGGTGCGGTCGATCAGCGGGAAGTTCGCGGGCGCGCTGTTGCGCACGACGACGTCGCCGCCGGTGATCGCGCCCAGGGCGAGGAAGGTGGCGATCTCGTGGAAGTCCTCGTCGAAGCGGAATTCGCCGCCGCCAAGGTCGCTGCCGCCGTGCACCGTTAACCGCGACGTGCCGATGCCGTCGATGCGCACGCCGATCATCGTCATGAAGCGGCAGAACTCCTGCACGTGCGGCTCCGACGCGGCGTTGGTCAGCGTCGATGTCCCGTCGGCCGACGCGGCGCAGAGCACGAAGTTCTCGGTCGTCGTGACCGACGCGTAGTCGAGCCAGTGATCGGTCGGGCTCAGGCGATCGACGCAGCGAACGAGCAAGGAACCGTCGCTGCGCTCGACGGTCGCGCCGAAGCGGCAGAACACGTCGACGTGCGGATCGATCTCGCGTACGCCGAGCGTGCAGCCCTTGACGTTGTCTTCTAGCCGCGCGACCCGAAAGCGCGCCAGCAGGGGTGGCACCAGCATGATCGACGAGCGCATCTCCTCGGGCAGCCGATGGCGCGCGCAGTCGAACGCGGTCCGGCGGTGATGCAGGTCGAGCGTGCCGGTCGCGAAGTCGATCCGCGCTTCGCTGCCGAGGGCGCGGAAGACCTCGAGGATCTTGCGGACGTCGGTGATGTCGGGCACGCCGCACAGACGCAGCGGCGCGTGCGTGAGCAGCGTGGCGCAGAGTACCGGCAACACCGCGTTCTTGTTGGCCGAAGGAACGATCCGGCCGCGGAGCGGCGAGCCGCCATGGACGACGAGGTTGGACACTGCACGAGACCGGGAGTGAGGACGGACGCAGTCTCGAACCCGGCCATGAAATGAGCACGAAGGCGACGTGAAGTCGCGGCTTCGCGCTCGCGCGCTCCGCGAAAAACCGTCAGTCGCGGTAGCCCGGCAGCTCGCGGTCCAGCACGCGCATCATCGCTTCGAAGTAGAGCCGCTCGCGCTCGGCGCGCGGGTGCCGGTCGGTCGGCCCCGGCGTCTGGATGCGGGCGACGATCTCGTCCGACAGCACCTGCAGCGGCCGGCCCGTGCTCATCGCCAGGATCTGGTTGCGGCACACCCGCTCGAGGCGATAGATCAGGCGGTACGCCTGCGCCACGGTGTCGCCGGCGATCACGACGCCGTGGTTTTTCATGAAGACGATCGGCTTGTCGCCCATGACGCGGGCCAGCCGCTCGCCTTCTTCCAGGCTGTCGGCGACGCCGGTGTAGTCGTCGTCGTAGGCGATCAGGCCGTGGAAGAACGCCGCCGTCTGGCTGGCCGGCTGGAGCCGGTTGTCCTGCAGCATGTTGAGGGCGATGGCCCAAGTCTGATGCGTGTGGAACACGACCTTGCGGCCGGTGAGGCGGTGGATCGGCGCATGGATGCATTGCGCCGAGCGCTCGACGACGCCACTGCCCTCGAGCGTCTGCCCCGACTCATCGAACACGACCATGTCGCTGGCGCGCGCTTCCGACCAGTGAAAGCCATACGGCAGGATCAGGAAGCGATCGTCGCGGCTCGGCACGGTCATCGTCAGGTGGTTGTCGATGCCTTCCTCGAGCTCGTGGAAGGCAGCCAGCCGATGCGCAGCCGCCAGATGGACGCGGGCCTCGGCCAGTGCATCGACGCGTCGTGGCGAGGTAAAGGTGCTGACAGACATCGCAACACTCCGGTTACTTTTCACCGTGAGCTTACGCGGAAATGTCACCGGAAAAACCGTTCGGATCGCGGCTTTTTCCGATCAACCCCGCTTGCGAGTAAAAGGGAGGGTAGGAGCACGGCATCATTTTTGCCCAAGCCGACCATGACGACTGATTTCCGCTGTGAGCCATCCACAGCGCTGACCGACGGCAGCGCCGTAGACCTTCGCCCGCAATGGAACGTCGACGGTCGATCGATCGTCTTCGAGCGCCATGTCGAGGGTCGCTCGATGCTGTTCCTGCTTCACCTCGCCGGCTCCGGCAGGACAGACGTCGAAGCGCTCGACCTGTGCAATGCCGGCGCGCGCAAGGTGCAGGGCCGCGCCGCATTCTTCGCGCGGGACGTTTTCGCCTACGTCAGCGACCGTGGCGGTCAGCCCGCCATTTGGCACGCCGACCTCAGCCGGCGCGACGTCGAGCCGTTGACGCAGCCGATGCAGGACGAAGCCGACTACGGCCCGAGCACCGTGCCCGGTGCGAGCGGCCGCTTCGTGTTTTTCCGGATCGTCGGCAAGGGCAAGCCGCATCTGTTCCAGGGCGAAGTGGGCGCCACCGTGCAACCGCTCACCGTCGGTAGCCGCGAGGGCGACCAGCCCTGGCTCCTGCCGAACGCAGCGCGCATGGTGTTCCATTCGAAGCGCGACGGCGACGACGCCGTGTTCGTGCGCGACGACGAGCATGGCACGTCGGCGACGCGCCTCAGCGTCGGCGGCGAGCAGACGCAGTTCGTCACGCCGTTTCCTTCGCCGCGCGGAACCCACGTCGTGTTCGCGAGCGCGCGTTCGGGCACCAGCCAGCTGTGGGTCATGCGCGTCGATGGCTCGGGTCGCCAGCAGCTCACGTTCGACAAGCAGCCGTCCAGCTTTCCGGCGTGGTCGCCCGATGCGAGCCGCATCGTCTTCGTGCGCGGCGACCCGCTCGGCGAGCGGCCGAGCGGCCGGCTGATGGTGATGAAGATCGAGCCCGCCTGAGGCGGCGCGCCGGCGCGCTATAGCCGGTAGTGCATTTCGCCCTTGCCGTTCACCGAGACGGCATCGCTGGCGAGCAACTGCACCAGTACCGAGTGCGCCGCTGGATCGTCGGCATTCGAACCAAGTTGCGAGCCGATGTAGGCGAGCAGCCGGGCCTGCTTGACCGGCCGCCGCGCGACACCCATCTTCTTCAGGTCGGCCAGCACACGTTGCACCGACGTCGAGAGGTCGGCAGCCGCGCCGCTCGCCGGCTTCGCGGCCGTCGTCCTGGCCTTGCGCGGCACCGGCGCGCGCGTCGGCGTCGGCTGTACTG
>JALYSL010000294.1 GCA_030854825.1 Pseudomonadota bacterium | reverse complement strand
GTCATCGCCGCTTCGCCGAGCATGTCGTACGAATAGCGAAAGCCTTCGGCCTCGCGCTTGCGCGCGTGGGCGAGCGCCTGGGCGATGGTTTCGCCGCTGACGAACTGCTCGCCCATCAGCCGCATCGCCATGTCGACGCCTCGGCGAATCAGCGGCTCGCCGCCGCGGCCGATGATGCGGCGCAAGGCCGCGCCCAGGCCGATGTCGCTGTGCGTGGCGACGAGCCGGCCGGTCAGCAGCAGTCCCCAGGTGGCGGCGTTGACGAACACCGATGGGCTGTTGCCGAGATGCGATTGCCAGTTGCCGGTGCTGATCTTGTCGCGAATCAGCGCGTCCCGGGTGGCCGCATCGGGAATGCGCAGCAGGGCTTCGGCCAGGCACATCAGCGCCACGCCTTCGTTCGAGCTGAGAGCGAATTCCTGCAGCAGCCCCTGAACGAGACCGGCGCGGCCCGACTCGCGCGCCCGCTCGCGCACGGCACGAGCGATGCGCAAGGCCAGCCCATGGGCTTTCGCAGCGGCGGCGGGTTCGAGGCGCGCCCCCTCCACCAGGCCCGGCAGAAGCGTCGGCTCGGGCAGGCGTGTCGCCGCCGTCACGGCAGCGCGAAGCGGCGAAGCGAGCAGGCTGGGCGTCAGCTCGACGTGCGACGCCGGAACGTCTTCTCGGACCTTCATCGAATTCATCTGGGCAGTGGTGGCTTCAGGCAGAAGGGTAGTCGGTGCGTAGGCGCGCCGCCGGCGGGTGCGTGCCGACGCGGGATTCTGACGACGTCACCAGGCTTGACGCTGGCGACAATGCGCCGTTCAGCAAAAAAGAGGAGAACGAAGATGCCCCCTGCGATTAGCGACCCGGCCGAGCTGGTCATTCGCACCGGGAGTGCCGCAGACATCGCCCGGTTCTTCCGGAACTCCCTTCCTTCGGTCGTGGGCGGGGCGCTGGCGCAGCTCGCCGATCCGGATCGAATCAAGGTACTGACGGCACTCTCACCTCGCCTCGCGGCGACGGCTTTTACCTTCTTGCCCCTCGAGACGCAGAAGATGCTGCTCAACGCCGCACCGCAAGGTGTGGTGAGTCTCCTTCTCGACAACATGCCGCCTGACGACCGGACCCGCCTGTTTCAGCACATACCCGCCCATGAGACGACGCGCCTGCTGGCGCTGATGAGCCCGAAGGAACACCGGGAGGCGGTGGCGCTTCTCGGCTATCCCGCCACGAGCGTCGGCAGCCTGATGACGCCGCACTACGTCTGCGTTTCGAAAGACTGGACCGTGCAGCAGGTTCTCGAGCACATCCGCCACACCGGCCAGGACAGCGAGACGCTGACGATGATCTATGTCGTCGATCCCGAGCACCGGCTGATCGACGACATCTCGATTCGTCAGTTCCTGCTGGCGCCGATCGATGCCCTCGTGTCCGACATCATGGACAACAAGTTCGTCGCTCTGCGCGCCAGCCAGTCGCAGGAGGCGGCGGTGCAGATGTTCCGCCGCGAGGACCGCAAGGCCTTGCCGGTGCTCGACGGCAAGGACACGCTGGTCGGCATCGTCACGATCGACGACATGCTTCGGGTGGCTGAAGCCGAAGCGACGCGCGACACGCAGAAGATCGGCGGCTCGGAAGCTTTCGACGAGCCCTACATGACGATTGCGCTCGGCCGCATGATCAAGAAGCGCGCCGGCTGGCTCGTGTTCCTGTTCCTGGGCGAAATGCTGACCGCGACGGCGATGGGATTCTTCGAGAAGGAGATCGAAAAGGCCGTGGTGCTGGCCCTCTTCGTGCCGCTGATCATCTCGAGCGGCGGCAACGCCGGCTCGCAAGCGGCGACGCTGGTGATACGTGCGCTGGCCGTCGGCGAACTGCGCCTGGCCGATTGGTGGCGCGTGATGCGCCGTGAAATCCTGAGCGGGCTGGCTCTCGGGATCATCCTCGGCATCATCGGCTTTTTGCGCATCGCCATCTGGTCGGGATTTTCGACCGTCTACGGTCCGCACTGGCTCCTCGTTGCGTTGACCGTCGGCCTGTCCCTCATCGGCATCGTCTTGTGGGGATCGCTCGCGGGTTCCATGCTTCCCCTGCTGATGCGTCGCCTCGGCTTCGATCCGGCGACGTCGTCGACGCCATTTGTGGCGACGCTGGTCGACGTCACCGGTCTCATCATCTATTTCAGCATAGGCATCGTTGTCCTTCGCGGCACGCTGCTCTAGGCCTGTCCACACTACGGGAGGGCTCGCCGATATCTGAAGCTCGGCAGGCGCCCCGTTTGCCGGGCACCGTCGTCCAGGCCCGGCAAGCATCCGCTCGTCTCGATTCTGCGTAAGGCCGCCAGGCAGTCACCCCGCATGAAAGCAACCCGTAGTCTTCGCGTTCTTAGCGTTCGATCGCTGGTTGTCTGGTGCCTGCTTCTCGCCTTGCCCTACTACGGCTTTTCGGCCACGGCCACGGAGCTGCTGGGCGCCAACCACGTTCACGTCGATGTCGCGTCGTCGGATGCGATGTCGGGGTGGATCGACTTTCGTCGCAGTGATCATCTGGCCGAGATGAGCATGCCGCCTCGGCACACGCACTCTGTGTTCCAGCGACACCACCACGACCCTTCCGACACCAGCGTCGTATCGCTCGACGGTGCCTCCCTCGGCGGGGCCGCCGGAGACGGCGGTTCGCCGACCAGCGGATCCGTCGTGCTCGTGCTGGCGCTCGCCAGCCCGATCTGCATCGCCATGCCCGGCTGGTCGGAGATCGGCTGGCAGACCGATGGCGTCATCGCCTTCGACAGCGTCGGCGGCAAGCGACTCGAGCGACCGCCTCAAGTCGTCTAGATTCTTCGCAGGCCGCTGCCCGCCTGACCTTGCGGATCCGACATGTCGTCGGACCGGCGCGGTCACTGCACGACGGCAGCCCTGCCAGGGTGGCCCCTCGGACGCCTCGCGCCCGGCGCGTGTGTCGCACCGCCGAGCACCCTGAGAT